>NZ_JBFUHU010000008.1:0-27259 GCF_056402235.1 Cellulomonas sp. P4_B5_2 | reverse complement strand
AGGTAGGGGCGCCAGCGAGCACAGACGCCGGAGCCGCCGGAGCCACCGCGTGGCGCGGGCCCGCGAGCGGACCGAGCTGCGGGACGTCGGCGATCGCAGCCAGGACCGAGGCACGGAGCGCGGCCGGGGGTTCGCCGGCGACGGCGTCGCCCAGGGTGGCCGCGACGGCCGTGAGCTGTGCGAGCTCCGCGGCGGCCTCGGGGTCGGTGGCGACGAGCTGCTCCACGGCGGCGCGCTCGTCGGCGTCGACCGCGTCCAGCGCGTAGGCGCCGAGCAGGGAGCGGGCGTCGTCGTCGGACACCGTCATGACGTCACCCCCAGGCAGTCGCGCAGGCGGAGCAGGCCGTCACGGATGCGGCTCTTCACCGTGGGCAGCGGCGCGGCGAGCTCGTCGGCCACCTCACGGTAGGTCCGGCCGCCGTAGTACGCGAGGACCACCGCCTGCTTCTGGGTGGACGTGAGGGTGCCGAGGCAGTCGCGGACGCGGACCTGCTCGAGGGCGGCCTCGACCTCGTCCGCGACGACGTCGAACTCCCGCTCGGTGCTCCCGTCGAGGACCCGCTGGTCGCGGTCGCGCTGGGCCTGCACCGCGCGGACGCGGTCGACGGCCCGCCGGTGGGCGAGCGTCAGCGTCCACGTGCGGGCGGACCCGCGGGTGGCGTCGAACCGGGCGGCGGTGCGCCAGACCTCGACCCAGACCTCCTGGGCCACCTCGGCCGCGTGGTCGGGGTCCCGCAGGACGCCGAGGCAGGTGCCGAAGACCGCGCGTCCGAGCGCGTCGTACAGGACCGCGAACGCCGAGTCGTCGCCCAGCGCGACGTCCGAGAGCAGGGACTCGGCGGAGCGGGGCGCGTCGGCCTCGCCAGGTCCTCGCTCCACGCGGGCCAGTGTGCCCCACCGGGTCGCCGCTCGCCCTTCGGCGGTCGCGCGCCGCGTGCCGGCGTGCCSGGGGGGGCGCGCCGGTGGCGTCGACAGCTGCTGCAGGGACATCGGGTCCGTCGTCCGTCGGTGGATGGGTCAGCAGTGGTTCGACGCCGCCGCCCCCGCGGATGGCTCAGAGCAGCCCGATGTCGCCGAGGTCCGCGCCGGTCCCCGCCGCGGGCTCGTCGTCCGCGAGCCGGAGCGCGAGCTGGGTCTCCCACCGGGACATCTCGGGCTCGACGAGCGGGTCCGTCAGCTGCAGCTCGAGGCGGCATCCCCACGCCTCGCCCTCGGGGGTGTCCCAGCGGTCGAACCGCAGGCCCTCGGCGGCCGCCCACGCCTGCATCCCGGCGGTCACCTGCACCAGCTCGTCGGGCGGGCCCACGTGGCTGGTCACCGCGTAGCGGCCGGCGGGCAGGACGCCGGTGATGACGCCCCCGTCGGTCCACTGCACCGCCTCGGAGAGGGGCACCCCGGCCTCGACGACCATGCCCCGCTCGGGGTCGACGACGTCGTACCGGAAGAACGGCGGACCAGCCGGGTGCAGGCTGTGCGCGGTCAGCCAGGCGAACAGCTCCGGGAACCCGCCCGCAGCCCGCGCGAACGTGCCCGGCGTGACCGACGCGCTGATGCCCACGTACGGCACCGCGGGCCGGTCGACGACCACGGGGACCACCGTCGTGCGCGCCATCGGACCTCCTGGCCCGAGGCTACGACCGTCCCGTCAGCGGCGCAGTGCGACGGCGGCGTCGAGGTGGGCCTCGCGGCGCTGCTCGTGCGTCCGGCGCTCGGCGTGCTGCCAGGGCTCGGCGGGCGCGACCACCCGGCGGGCGAGCCGCGCACGGGACGAGCGGAGGACGAGTCGGGGGATGGGGATGCGCACGGTGCGCACGTCGTACGTCAGCGCGACCATGTCACGCCTCCTCGGATGCGTCGGGAGAGAGCGGGTGGGGGGCGTCGGACGCCTCCGGACCGGGTGCGGGGTCGACCGCGAGGTCGGGGTGGCTGGTGGCGAACCACCGCATGAGCAGGGCGCCGGCGGGGCGCGACGAGCTGTCCTTCATGCGCGCGACATACGGCTCGAGCAGGGCGCCGACGGCGTGGAGCAAGGCGTCCGTCTCGTCGGGCGTGGCCCAGAAGGTGTCCTTGGTCATCGACGCCGGGAGCGACCGTCCGGTCAACTCGGCGGCGCGGTCGGCGCGCTGGTGGAGGAAGCCGATGAACCCCTCGGCCTCCTGGCGGACTGCGACCTCGGCCAGCTCGACGACCGCACGCACCGAGCCGGGGACCGACTCGTCCGGCACGAACTGCTCGCGCCGGGCGCTCGGGCGCCAGGGGCGCTCGCGGCCGCGCTGCTCGGCGGGCTCGATGAACCCGTAGCGGGCCAGCAGGCGCAGGTGGAACGAGCAGTTGGCGACCGACTCGCCGGTGTGCTTGGCGCACTGGGTGGCGGTGGCCTCACCGGTGTCGTCGAGGTACTCGAGCAGGGCGAGCCGCAGGGGGTGCGCCAGTGCGCGGATCCGCTCGGGGTCGCTCCGGCTCACCCGGRTCTCGCTGCTCTGCTCGGTGCTCATGGTGAGACTGTAGAACGCGCAACGATCGTTGCGCAAGAGTTATTGCGAAAGAGATGTTGTGAACGACGAAGGCCCCCACCGCCATGGTGGGGGCCTTCGCGTCGTGCGGGGACGGGTCAGATCACTTGAACGCGTCCTTGATGTTCTCGCCAGCCTGCTTCACGTTCGCGCTGGCCTGATCGCCCTTGCCCTCTGCTTCGAGACGCTCGTCGTCAGTCGCCTTGCCGGCCGCTTCCTTGACCTTGCCCTTGGCTTCTTCCGCAGCGTTGCTGATCTTGTCGTCGAGACCCATCAGAATCACTCCTCTCGGGTTGGCAACTCCTCGACGCTACGACGACCCTGCGCGCCTCGCATCCGCAACGACCGCGTCGCGCAGGGCGCCGAGCACCTGCTCCCAGTTTGCCGTGGAGTGCGCCGCCTCCTCGGCCGAGCCGTTCCCGTCCTGCTCGAGCGTCACGGTCGTGGACCCCTCCTGCTCGTCGAACGTGAACGTCAGGTGGTGGTAGTTCTCGGGGATGTCCGGATGCCCGCTCAGCGGTGAGTAGTGCGTGTAGCGCAGCCGCCGCGGACGGTCGACCTCGAGGATCTCGCCGTGGTCCTGGAACGGCTTGCCGTCCCACTCGCCGTCGAAGGTGATGGGCACGCCGACCACGTAGGTGCTGGTCACGCGCGCACCCATCATCCAGGTGGCCTCGGGATCGACCAGGGTGTCCCAGACGGTCTCGGCCGGCGCCGGGATCTCCGCGGACGCTCGAGCGACGTGGTTCTCAGACATGTGCGCCTCCCCGCGCGCGGTACAGGTCGGTGAGCGTGAAGATCTCCGACCCGTGGTGGATGATCTCGCGGTTGATGTGCGCCACCAGGTGCGCGAACGGTGACTGCGCATCGATCTCGGTGGCCTGGCTGAGGCCGACCGTGAAGATGTCATCGTCGGACATCCCGGCGATCCCCGCTCGCCAGGCGTCGGCCACCCGCGTGAGCTCCGCGACCGCCGGCCCGACCTCGCCCGAGTAGGTCAGCGTCGGCCGCTTGGCCTCGTGCGCGCCGAACGTCCAGTCGTACCGCTCGGTGAGCACCTCGGTCAGGTGCGCCACGAGCCACGAGACCGTCCGCGGGCCGGGATGGTCCGGCCCCTCGGGCCACTCGACCACCCACTCGCCGACGCCGAACGTGCGCGGCGCGGTCGTCTCGGTGCGCCGCCGGACGCTCAGCGCCCCGGGTGCGGGCTCCCACTGGAACTCGTCCTGCGTGACGGTCTCCAGGCGCCGACCGAGCTCCCACCAGGAGAACTCCAGCTGCCCCCGGACCACCGCGCGCGGCGTGGGGACGCTCAGGATCGACCAGTCGAACTCGTCCACGATGGGCTCCTCACGAGGGGGCTGCGGCGTCCCGACCGTAGCGAAGCCCTCGGACACTCACTCGGGAGCGGCTTCCTCCCGGAGGCGCGGCTCGGTCCGGCGGTGCGGCGCGAACCCGGACTTGTCGGCGTAGAACGCGCGCACCTCGTCCATGTCCGCGGCGACGTCGCCGGTCAGCTGGAGGGTCGGTCCCAGGCCGGCCGTCATGGTGGTGCGGTCGACGTAGCCGAGGGTGACCGGCAGGTCCGTGGCGCGGGCGATCCGGTAGAACCCCGACTTCCAGCCGGAGCCGCTGCGCGTGCCCTCCGGGGTCACGACGAGGTAGAAGCGGTCCCCGCCCTGGATCCGGGCCACCAGCTCGTCGACCAGCCCCGCGGGGTCGCGGCGATCCACCGGGATGCCACCGAGCGCCCGCATGACCGGTCCCGCCGGACCGCGAAACAGCTGGTGCTTGCCGAGCCACTTGACCGTCAGGTCCGCCTCGCCGCTGATCGCCAGCATGAGGATGAAGTCCCAGTTGGACGTGTGCGGCGCCCCGATCAGCAGGCCGGCGCCGTCCACGGGCACGCGCTCGGTCTGCAGGGTCCAGCGGCTCAGCCGCCAGTAGGCGCGGGCCAGGGTCCGTCGGAGCGTCACGCCTGGACGGTACCCGAGACGCGAGCGGGTGCTGGGCCGCACCCGCCCGTCCGCGTCACCTCGGGACGGCGAGCCGCGCAGGGGTCTGAGCTGCGCGCGAGCGGCGGACGAGCTCCCCCGGCACTCGCATCGCGCGAGTGCGTGACGGCATGAACCGCACGAAGAACCCCACCCGCATCACCCACGCCACCCAGCCGGTGAGGGGGAAGCCGTAGAGGTCGGCCACGCCGCGGCCGACCCCGAACGACGCCGCCTGCCCGAGCCCGAGGTAGCGGAACCGCCGGCCCGGGCGGCCCGCCAGCGCGCGGGCGACGTTCCGGCCCACCTGGTCCCCCGCCTTGATCGCCCACAGCGCGTTCGCGGTCACCGGGACGCCGCTGCGCGGGTGCGCCACCGAGGCCGCGTCGCCCGCGGACCAGACGTCGGGCGCCACCAGCAGCTCGCGCGTGGTCACCAGGCGACCACGGTCGTCCCGCGGCAGCCGGTCCAGGCCCGGGAGCACGACGGCGCGCTGCCCGGTGGTCGCCAGCACGGTGTGCGTCCGCACCGCGGACCCGTCGGACAGGGTGACCGAGCCGTCGTCGACGGCCACCACCCGCACGCCGGTGCGGACGTCGACCCCGAGCCGCACCAGCTCCGCCGTGCAGCGGGCGGCCAGCCGGGGCTGCTCGTCGTGCAGCGCGGGCACCACCCGGTCCGCCGACTGCACCAGGACCACGTCCGGCACCCGTGCGGCGAGCGCGGCGGCGAGCTCCACCCCCGCGAGCCCGCCGCCGACGACCACCACGGGTCCGTCCACCACCCGCACGCGCTGGAGCAGCTCGGCCAGGTCGCCCGGCCCGCGCAGGGTCAGTCCCCGACCGGCGAGCCCGTCGACCGCATCCAGGGGCTCGCGTCCGCCGGTCCCGACGACGAGCGCGTCGTAGGCCAGCTCGTCGTCCCCGTCGACGCCGGAGAAGTGCACCCGCCGGGCGACGAGGTCCACCCGCGTGACGCGGGCGTGGAGCACGCGGGCGCGCGGCATCGCCTCGGTCAGCGGCGTCTGCGTCAGCGCGATCGGCAGCAGCCCGGCGACCACCTCCCCGGTGAACCCGTGGAAGTTGTGCACGGTGTCCGCGCTGAGCACGACGATCTCGACCTCGCCGCGCCGCAGTGCTCCGCGCAGCCGCCGTACGAGCGCACCGTACGCGTGCAGCGTGACGTAACCGCCGCCGAGCAGAACGACGCGCCTCATCGCACACCCGCCAGCGGCCGCCCGAAGCTCGAGGGGGCGGCTGCCGTGAACCCGTGGTGCGCGAAGCGGTCGGCCAGCCCCCGGACGTGAGCCACGTGGTCGAGCGTCGGCACGCCGGTCGAGAAGTGCCCCACGTGCCCGGCCAGCCCGAGCAGGAACGTCTCCGCGAAGCATGCGTACGCCTGACCGCGCGGCAGCCCGATGTCCCCGCCGCGCAGGTGCATCCCGGGGATCTCGACGACCCCGCCGTCGACGAGCGTCACGTCGGGCCGCGCCGCCGCGAGGTCGGGCGAGGTGTTGCGGGGCTGCGTCGCGTCCAGCACGCGGGCGCCCGGTGCCAGGTGCTCGGCCCCGAGCAGCGCGTCGGCCGACGCCGTCAGGAGCACCACGGCGTCGCAGCTGCGTACGTCGTGGAGGTCGGTCGAGATGGTCGTCGGCACGCGTCCCCCGACCTCGGCGGCCAACGCGTCCAGCTTCGCGGTCCCCCGGGCCACCAGGAGGAGGGAGTCGACCGAGCCGGCGGCAGCGAGCAGGCGGACCAGGGTGGTGCCCACCGAGCCGGTGGCGCCGACGACGGCCACCCGGCGGTCGGACAGGTCCGCGAGCAGGATCAGCAGCTGGTCCTCCACGATCGCGGCGGTGTACGCGTTGCCGTTGGTGACGCCGATGTCGGTGCGGCCGCGCAGGGTGGCGCCGCCGGCGGTGACCGTCGCCGTGAGCGCCCCGAGGCCGACGACGCCCGCACCGAGCCGCGCGGCGTGGTCGATCGCCCGGCCGACGCGGGCCCGGCCCTCGTGCGGCTCGGACAGCAGGTGCCGCGCGCCGAACGGGACGAGCACCACGTGGCCGACCGGCTGGTCGTCGAGGTCGATCCGGGACATCGCGTAGGGCGGGAGCGGGAGTCGACGGACCGCGGTGTCGATGAGGCGCTCCGGCACCCGACCGAGCGGGCTCCAGATGCGGGCCAGGTCCTCAGCGATGCGGGCTCGCGGGTGGACCAGGAAAGCGAACGGTGCAGCGGTGCTCATCGGGGGCTCCCCTGTGGCCGCGCGGCATCGCGGCCGCGTCGTCGAGGTGGGTCTGTGCCCCGAAGGGGCGCGCGCGCACCCCGGTGATACCGCCGGTGCCGGGTGAGGTGGTCGCAGAACCAGAGAAGCAAGCGAATGTGTCGGGCAGATGGCGCGCGGGTGGGTTCACCCGCAGGTTCACACTTCCGTGGTCCAGGTGTGCTGCGGGTCGTAGCCCAGCAGGCGTCGCGCCTTGTCGATGGACAGGAGCGTCTCGCGGCCCTCGATCGGACGGGTGACGGGAAGGTCCGGGAAGTACTCGGCGACGAGCTCCGCCGACGGCCTCTCCAGCACGGTGTCCGGCGACGCGATGATGAACGCCTCGAACCCGGTGAGGTCGCTCTCGAGCGCGAGCCGGACCGCCAGGGCTCCGTCGCGGGCGTCGATGTAGCCCCACAGGTTCCAGATCCGGCTGCGGGGATCGTCCGCGAAGCTCGGGAACGCGGCGTAGTCGGCCACGTCCATCACGTTGGAGAACCGCAGTCCGATGAGCTTGAGCTCGGGGTCCCACCGCGTGAAGTGCCGGGCCATCTCCTCCTCGACCGCCTTGCCGAGCGAGTAGGTGCTCTCGGGACGGACCGCGTACTCCTCGTCGACCGGCACGTACGGCGGGGGCGTCTCGAACGGCAGGCCGAGGACCGTCTCGCTGGAGGCCCAGACGACGTTCTTGATGCCCGCCCGGCGCGCAGCGCTGAACACGTGGTGGGTGGCGACGACGTTGTTGGCGAACGTCGCGCCGCTCGGACGCAGGCCCGGCGCCGGGATCGCCGCGAGGTGGACCACGGCGTCGACACCGTCGTACCGGTCGTCGATGCCGCTCAACGCCTCGGTCACCTGGCCGAGGTCGGTGAGGTCGACCCGCGTGAACACCGCCTTCTGACCTGCGGGCGGGAGCGCCGTGTCGACGTTGACCACGTCGTACCCGTGCTCCGCCAGGTGCTCCACGACCGCACGACCGAGCTTCCCGCTCCCACCAGTGACCACGACGCGACTCATGGTCCCGACGCTATCCCGCGTCGAGCCACACGTGCGGCGGCGGGACCAGAGCCTCCAGCGCCGGCCAGAGGGCTTCCGGCAGCGGCTCGGAGGCCAGGTCGAGCGTGCGCGCGACGCGGCCTGGGCGGCTCATGCCGACGACCGTCGACGCGATCCGCGGGTCCCGCAGCGAGAACTGCAGCGCCGCCGTGCCGAGGTCCGCATGGAAGTCGGCGCAGACCTCGCGCATGGACTTGATCGCGGCGAGGGTCTCGGGCGGTGCCGGGCGGTACCCGTAGCTCGTCGGACCCCCGGACTGGAACGCGAGGATCCCGCCGCCGTAGACCGCCGCGTTGAGGATCCCCATCTCCTGCCGGACGGCCTCCTCGAGCAGCGGGCCGGCGCTGCGGTCCACGAGCGTCCAGCGGTTGTGCACCAGCAGGACGTCGAACACGCCGAGGTCCAGGTACTTGGCGATCTCCTGCACGCGACCGCCCGCCAGGCCGATCGCCCCGACCTGGCCTTCTTCCTTGAGCCGGACGAGCGCCTCGACCGGCCCGCCCGGCGCGGACATCTCCTCGAAGTCGAACGACTCCGGGTCGTGCAGGTGGACCAGGGGCAGGTGGTCGAGGCCGAGGCGCTCGCGGCTCTCCGCCACGGACGCGCGCACCCGGTCCGCCGAGTAGTCGCGGCCCACGGGGTCGACCTTGGTGGCGATGACGACGCCTTCCGGGACGCCCCCCGCTTCGACGAGTGCGGCACCGATCCGACGCTCGCTCTCCCCGTCGGAGTAGCCGTTGGAGGTGTCGATGAACCGGATCGGGCTGTCGAACGCGGCGAGCACGGTGGCGACACCCTCGTCGGCGGAGACGTCCCGGCCGTACAGCGCGGGCATGCTGCCGAGGGGGCTGCCGCCGAGACAGACGGCCGAGACCTTCAGGCCCGTGGAGCCGAGATCGCGGATCCAGGCGGACTGACCAGGGGCGTAGTCGGGCTGCTTCATCACGCCATCCCATCACGGGGGGTCAGAATTGTCCGGTCCTTCGCTAGCGTCGACCGCAAWGCGGTTCGAGCCAAGGAGCGCGCATGAGCCAGGCCGAGGTCGTCGCCAAGCCGTCACCCCTGCAAGGGGTGCTCGACTGGATCGAACGGGTGGGCAACAAGGTCCCCCATCCGGTGATCATCTTCCTCATCCTGATCGCGTTCATCATGTTGCTCTCGGCGGCGTTCCAGGCGGCCGGGAGCACCGTCACGTTCGAGCAGGCGCAGATCGGGGCCGAGGAACCGATCACCGTCACGGTGGCCGCGCAGAGCCTTCTCGACGCCGACGGCCTGCGGTTCGTGTTCACGTCGCCGGTCGCCAACTTCAACAACTTCGGCGTGGTCGGCGTCATCGTCGTCGCCATGATCGGCGTGGGCATGGCCGAGGAGGTCGGCCTGATCGCCTCGTTCATCAAGCGGCTGGTCAAGGTCACCCCGCCGCGCGCGATCACGTTCATCATCGTGCTGCTGGGCGTCCTGTCCTCCATCGCCACCGACGCCGGCTACCTGGTGCTCATCCCGCTGTCGGCCGCGGTGTTCCTCTCCCTCGGCCGGCACCCCCTGGCGGGCCTCGCGGCCGCGTTCGCCGGCGTGGGCGGCGGGTTCGCGGTGAACGTGCTGATCACCCCCGTCGACGGGATGCTCGCCGAGATCACCAACGAGGCGATCGCCGACCCCGCCAACCACGTCGCCATCACCGGCAACCTGTTCTTCGGCATCGTCTCGACCCTGCTGGTCACCGTCGTGGTCACGCTGCTCACGGAGAAGTTCGTCGAGCCGCGCCTCGGCGCCTATCACCCGTCGGAAGGCCCCGAGACTGCCGACGAGCCACCCTCCGGTGAGCTCAGCGCCGAGGAGAAGAACGGTCTGCGCTGGGCGTTCTGGGGATTCCTCGGCACCACGGCCGTCGTCCTGGCGCTCTCGCTCCCGCCGAACGCGCTCCTGCGCAACCCCGAGACCGGCAGCCTGATCGAGGACTCCCCGCTGCTGAACTCGATCATCTTCCTGATCCTCGTGTACTTCTTCGTGATGGGGCTCTGCTACGGCAAGGGCGCCGGCACGATCAAGGGCTCGATGGACGTCATCAACCCGATGACCAAGACGATCGCCGGCCTCTCGGGCCTGATCTTCCTGCTCCTGGTGATCAGCCAGTTCATCGCGTACTTCAACTACTCGAACCTCGGCACCATCGCCGCGGTGAACATGGCCGACACCCTCGAGGCCGCCAACCTGAGCACCGTCTGGCTGATCCTCGGGCTCATCGCGATGACCGCCGTCATCGACATCTTCATCGGCGGCGTGGTGCCCAAGTGGGCCATCTTCGCGCCCGTGTTCGTGCCCCTGTTCATCCAGCTGGGCATCTCCCCGGACCTGGCCATGGCCGCCTACCGCGTGGGCGACTCGCCCGTGAACGTGGCCACGCCGCTGATGCCGTACTTCGCGCTGATCGTGATCTTCGCCGAGCGGTACCGGCGGAAGGTCGGCGTCGGGTCGGTGATCTCACTGATGCTCCCGTACACCGTGGTGCTGCTGATCACCTGGTCCGCGCTGCTGGTGGTCTGGTACCTGCTGGGCATCCCGCTGGGACCGGGGGCGTCGATCTACCTCAACTGAGCCCGTCTCCAGCCCAGCCACACGACCGTGGCGAGCGCCAGCACGATCACGACCCAACTGAGGAGCGAGGGCTTCTTCGACGTCACAATGACCCCCTGCCCATCAGGTCTGCGCCGAATGTCGCGCGACAGGGGCAGCAGCAGCAGCGCTATCAGGCCACCGTAGATCGCAGTCGTCCGCGCGCTCACCGGATCATCCAGGCGATCACCGCGGCGACCACGGCGAACTGCCAGAGCAGGTCCCCGTTCCACGGTTCCAGCAGCCGTGACGCGCGGCCGGCGGGGATGGACGCCACGCCGATCCGGACAAGGCACGTCGCCGCGCCCAGCATCGCGGTCCAGCCCAGCGCGAGTCCCACCTCGGCCAGCGGAGTGTCACCCGTCAGATAGACGACCACGATGATCGGGGCGCAGAGCAGTGCGAGCACGCCCCGCGCGGAGAGGGCGAAGGAGTTCATCGCCTTCACAGCCAGGACGTAGTCGGACGACTGTTCACGTGGCGGATCGGCTGCTCGTTCGTCAGCGATGTCGCGCGCAATCTCCCGGTAGACCTCTCCCCACGCAGGTCCGAGGGTGCCCATCACCAGCCACGCCTCGTGCGGCTGCCGCAGCGCACGGGACAGCTCGTGCCAGTACCCGTATCGGGCCAAACCCAACCCTCACCTACTCGTCGAGGAGCGCGCGAAGTTTGGCTGACAGCCGTAAATCGGGCCTCGCAGAACGTAGCCGACCGCCAAGATTGCGACGGAACTCGAGGCTTGGATCTCCGAGTTCGTGAACCGCGATGTCCGTCGTGCCATCACTGATGAGGAGGTACACGTCTAGCTTCGGTGCCCACGTCAACGCAACGAGCTGAATTTCATCGATGGCGATCCGCGAATTCTTCCGCCCTTTGCTCCACACAATCTCGTCACGGACCAAGCCGACCCGAACCGGCCTACCGATGGCCGCGGAGCCGAGGAGGATTAGCGCCGCTCCCCCAATCGCCCATCCCCACTCGAGGTACCCCGCCAAGTAGAGACCGAAGAGATAGATGCAGGTCACGATGATGGCAGGCACGACGAATGCGGCCGGGGAAAGCTCCCAAAATGACGTTTCTTCCTTCACCATCAGCGCCTCGAATATGTATACCGGCTTGGCATCGAGAGATTCATCATTGCGGTGTTGTACATCGTGTAGCCAACCGCGAACTTGGCCCGGCCTCGCGTCCAGCCGCTGGACCCCCTTCCGAGCCGAGTCCACGCACGCGCGCTAAGGCTCTTGTGATCAAGCTTGCTTGTCACTGATAGCGCCTTTCTGGCCGATGACGCCACCTTGCCCGTGCCGCGTACGACAGAAGCATAAGAGCCGAGGCCCCCCGTTGCGATGGTTATCGCAGTAGACGCCACCTGCATCAACGCCRCCGACTTGTCACCGGCGGCGGCGTACGCACCGGCGGACGCGAGGCCCAAGGTCAAGGTAACTGCCTGGCACACCGGAAGCGGGCAGAAGCCCACGACGGCCGAGGCGAGTGAGAGCCCGTCGGCGAGCTTCCCCCAGTCGAAGTTTCCATCCAGGTCGAATGAGTTCACTGGGTCGTTGGGGTACCCGTAGTCGTTGTCAACCCCGCCCTGGACGGGATCGACGGAGAGAAAGCGGCCAAGTGCGGGCAGGTACACCCGAGCGCCCATCTCGACCGACGCCAATGTGCCCGTGTGGTCGTAGGCCTTCTGGTGCTGCCCGACCCAGGCGTAGTCGAAGTTGTTCGGCGAGTTATCGGGCACCGCGTCGCCGGCAGCGGCGGTGCTGATGTTCCCTGTGGTCAGGTCGACGGGCTGACCGAACGGGTCGTACCGGTACACGGCGCTCGTGCGCGTGCCCGTGCCGTCCGCCATGGCGATGACGTCGCCATGGACGTTCGGGTAGGACCACGCCGAGGTGCCGGTGCTCGGCAGGCTGACCATCACCCCACCCGGGAGCGCGAGGGTGCGCTGGTAGACCCTGTTGGTCGAGTCCATCGACAGGTCGGCGGTGTCACCAGGGCCGCTGAAGCCATACCGAGTCGTCGTCGTGCTCACGTCGTGGCCGTCGCGCTGGACGATCCGGTCGGACGCGTCGCGCTTGTAGGCGACCGTCGTGCCGCCCGTGGTGGAGGTGGACGCATGTCGGCCGGCCGAGTCGAACACAAGGGTCTGATCAGCCAGCGTCGTGGTGCTGCCCTGGGCGTCGTACTTGAGGGATGTCGCCGTCAGGCTCGTTCCGGTGACCGGGGTGGCACCGGCCTCGGGGTTGACCACGGTCGTCGAGGTGAGTCGGTCGGCGTGGTCGTAGCAGTAGCTAGTTGTCCGGACGGCACCTGCCGTGGTGGTGTCGGTGTAGTTCGTGCGGTTGCCGTTCCGCCCTGCCAGCGCGTTCGCGCCGCATCCGGCCGAGGCGGCAAAGTCGTACTGCAAGGTGTGGCCGGGGATGGTGGCCTTGATCAGCCGTCCCGCCGTGTCGTAGGAATAGGACGAGCTGGTCGTCGCCGTACCGTCTGTCGCGTTGGCCGTAAGGACGCGGCCGCTCTGCGAGCGCACGACGAGGTCGGAAACGGGCGCAGAAGCACCTGTGAACGTCGCGAGAAGCTTCGTGACCGCACCCGCTGTGGACCGGGCGATCGCCATCGACGTGCCGTTCCCGGCATTGCCAGTGCCGGACGGGTAGGACACCGAGGTCAGGTCTGGGCCCGTGTAGGTCAAGGAGGCGATCGTCTTGCCGCCATCAAGCACCGTCGCGATCCGGCTGTCCGCGTCGTACGTGACCCCGCCCGTGTAGGTACTGACGACCCCGGCCGTCGTCGTGACGGTCGTGGTGGATCCGAGGGCTCGCCCGGCCGCGTCATATGTGCTCGCCGTGGTGACACCCCAGACGTCGCTGTACGACACCATTCGCCCGAGCAGATCCACTTTCGTCGTGACCGTGCCCCCGTTTGGGGATCCGACGGCTGTATCCGCCACCGACGTCGTGAGCGGGTCGCCTCCGACCGCGAAGTTCGAGGTCACGGTCCTCGTGGTCGTTCCAGGGTATGTCGCCGTGACAGCCCGTCCGCGGGGGTCATAGGTCGTGCAGGTCCAGCCCGCGTCGCCGGAGGTCTTGGTCCCGATTGCGCGGCCGAAGTGGTCGTAGACGAACCACGACGTGACGGCCGAGCCGACGGCCGGCGTCGGCCCGGTGGTGGACTTGAGCAGACCAGCCGGCTTGGCGCCCGCGCTGACTCCGCAGACGTTCTCCTGGGTGTCTGACGACGAGTAGTAGGTGTAGGTGGAGCCCTTTGCCGCATCGAGGGTGCCTGCAGCAGATGCGGCCGGCAGCCATCGTCCGGTGCGGCGACCGAAGCCGATGCCGGGCGCCTCATAGGCCGTGGTGGTGCTGAGGGCCAGGCCTGCCGGGTCGTCCGTGACCGTGGTCGGCTGGCCGAGCCACGGGCTCGCGCCGTAGGCCGTTCGCGTGTTCTGGGCAGGCACCTGGGAGGACGAGACCGCGGGCGTGCCCGTCGGCACGGTCGCGGGCGCGGCGTCATCGGTGGTCGAGCTGGTGACCAGGCCGTAGTCCGGCGAGAGAGCCGAGTTGGGCACCGGGCCAGAGGTGACCCCGGGGCCTGACCACGTGACGTTCAGAGATCCGGGCCCACCGGCGTTCACGTAGTCGATCCGGATGCGTGCCGTCTCGCCCGCCACCGTCGCGGTGTGGGTCGTCGAGTTGGTCGCAAGGTTGGGTGGTGCGAGCTTCCGGATGTCGTTGAGCCAGAGCTGGACCTGGTCGTCCGCTCCCGCGCTCAGCGTGTAGGTGCCGGCGGCCGGGAACGTGATGATCCCCGTGAGCCGGGCGCCCCAGGGGGCCGCCGTGATGGCCGGGTCCGGCATGGTGGAGGCCCAGTCCTTGGACAGGGTCCCGCCGGGGAGGCCGAGCGCGAAGGCCTTGGGCGCTCCGGCCAGGCTCGGACCGGCGTAGTAGGCGACGTTGAGGCCGTTGAGGGACTCGTCGTACTTGGTCGACTGGTGCGCGGTCGTCGCGAGGCACGACGCGACGGGCTTACGAGAGCCGTCGAAGCAGTTCGCCGGCGCAGGTCCGTAGCTGTCGGTCGCGCGGTCACGGTTGTCGTAGAGGGTCGTCGACATCCGGCCCGCCGGGTCGGTCGAGGACAGGACGAGGTCCTTTGCCGCGTCCCAGACCTGGGTTGCAGTCAGACCGCTGGCGCTGGCGTCGGCGGTCTGTCGCCACAGGGCGTCGTAGGTGACCGTCCGCGCATGGCCGCTGATCCCGGTCCGGTCCACAAACGTGGTGGTCGGGCTGGCGTAGGTGAACGACGTCTCGAGCCTTCCGGTCGTCGCGACACCGTCCGCGGCCGGGAGCGTCACCTTGGTGACCTTCAGACCCTTCACGGTCGGAGCGGTCCCGTCGTAGGTCACCTGGACCTTGTTCGCGTCCGCCTTCACGCGGCTGACGTCCGCGGCGAGCCAGTCCGTGATCAGCGGCGTGCGCAGGGCGACGAGCTGCCCGGCGCTCCCGTATTCGAAGTCGGCCACCTCCGCGCCCGGGTCGACGATGCGGACCAGGCGCCCGGACGCGTCGTAGCGCAGGTACGTCGAGTCGCCGACGCCGGTGCCCGACGCCGAGGGGTAGACGATGCGGCACACCATCCCAGCCGGGGGTGCCGAGAAGCCCGACTCTGCGGGGCAGGCCGACCCGCTGCCCTCGGGCGCGGTCGAGTCGCTGTAGTAGAACCGGACCTGCTTGCCCGAGGCCCGGTCCTCGATGTAGTCGAGCTGCCCGGTGAAGCCCTTCCACACGACCTTCGGGGATGCCGAGTTCTTGGCGTCGCCCGGTGGCGTGGACGACTCGAGGCGACCGTTGGTCCCGAACACGTACACGGTGCCGTCGTCGTCGGTCAGGTTCACCTGTCCGGTGCCCGCAAGTGCCAGCACGCCGTACTCGCCCTGCGGTGCGGTGTACCCGCCCTCGGACTTCTTCGTGTACGTGTGCGTCGTGCCGGTCGCATCGGTGACCACGACAACGGTGGCCTCGACTGCCGCCGACACGTACTCCGCGCTCCCGCCCGCGAGGGCAGCGGACGAGGTCCACCCGGCAGGCAGGGTCTCGAACGTGGGCGACAACCAGGACGGCGGCACGATCACGCCGTTGGGGTAGCCCGGGCCCCTGGCCCACAGCTGATAGGTCGCCCCGCCACCCGACTCGTAGTACTCGACGCGAATTGGTGTCTGGCCCGTGACGTTCTTCGCCGGACCGTAGTACACCCCGCCCGCCTGATCGGACCATCGGTCCACCGCGGCCGGGCCGTCACCGACGAACACTCGTGTGCCGTCGTCCTGCAAGACCCCGAACTCCCACGCACCCGCGGTCGGCGGTGTGAAGAATCCGGTCCAGCGCACGGCGAAGTTGTCCGCGGGTAGCGCGGGAGCCGGGGACTCGGTCCCCCAGAAGAAGTTCGGGCTCGCGTCGATACGCGTCATCAGCGGTTCGCCCGTGAAGGCGAACGAGGAGGCCGGCGACCCCGCCGCGTAGTACCGGCCGAGGAGGCCCTTCTCCCGCGCGGCCTGGGAGTTGTAGGAGAACGACAGGCCCATCGGTCCGCCGACGGTGTTGACGGTCGGCGACGCGAACCGGAGGCCCACGTTGCCGTTCGCCAGGTTCACCGTGACGGGCCCGACCTGCTCGACGGGCGCCGGTCCCGACTCCGCGAGGCGCCGGTTGACCGTGAACGTCGACGTCCAGGCGAACCGTGCCCCACCGCCGAGCGGGTCCTTGGTCTCCACCGTCCAGCTGTAGGTGCCGCCGTCGCGGAGGCTGCCCTCCGGCACCTGGTACGACGTCCCGCTCTGCCAGCCCGACGTGAGGACGGTGCCCGACGCGGCGTCGCTCCCGGTGGCGACCCGCACCTGGTACTGCACCGCACCGTCGGCGTCGGGCGTGACCGCTGCCCAGGTGACGAGAGGCGACGTGCTCACGATCGTCTGGGTGCCGGACACGGGTGGTGCGACGCCGTCGAGCTTGGCTTGCGCCTTGTCGACCTTCGGAACGGTGTTCGTCACCATGGCGTAGACGCCACTGCTGCGCTCGGTCCATGTGCCGAAGATGCCGTTGTAGCCGTTGGCGACCATCGCCTTCCAGTAGTAGGCCGTCCCCTCCTCGAGCAGACCCTGCGGCAGGGTGACCGAGTCCGTCCCGATCCATCCGCTGTCGTAGACGGGGTTCGCGTCAGGGTTTGTCGTCGCACCGACCTTGAACCGGCGATAGATGGCAGGCGATCCGGCGGGGTCGGAGAACGTGGCCGTGAGGGTCGGTGCGACCGGAACTCGTCCCCAGTGCGCGGGCGACGTCGGGGCGGCGGAGGGGAACTCCGCGGTCGTGATGTACATGGCGGTGCGCATGTTCTTGTACGTGTAGATGCCCGACCACTCGTCACCGGACATGTACACGTAGGCGCCGCCGCCACCGCTGTTCACCCAGCCCGCGTACTGCCCACCCAGACCGTCGGAGTCGAAGTAGCCGTCACCGCCGATGTACGTCTGCGCGACGTTCGTGCCGCGGCACTCGTACCCGAAGCACGAGGCCCATCCTGTCTGCGCGTAGTAGGAGTTGGCGGTACCGACCTCGACCACGGCGTGCAGGAAGACGTCGACCACCTGCTTGCCGAAGAACGGCGTGTAGTCGTAGTAGAAGACCGTCCGCCAGGTCGTGTTCGTGTTGCTGTCGCGGGAGTTGCCGATCCGGATCTTGCCGTCGTGCACCACCGCGCCGTCGGACTTGTACGACCACGCGTCGACGCCCCCGACGCCCGTCGTCACCGTCGGGTCCACCGAGACCGGGTAGACGCGCGCCGGGTCAGTGAGCCACGCCAGGTCAGGCGTGACCGACAGCACCCAGCTGTTCCCGTCCTTGGTGACGGTCATCGGCGTGTTCGCGGAAGCCGGCTCCCGCACGCCCTCCTTGCCGGAGGAGTCGACCATGAGCGCGGGCGGGATGGTCATCGCGACCGTGCCGTCGCGGGCCACCAGGTCGTACGAGCCCGAGCGACCCTCCCGCACGGTGAAGCCGGTGCCCTTGATGCGCCAGCGGTACGTCGGCGCCGTCGCCGGCGCCCTGTCGAGCACCACCGACTCCTTCACCGAGCCTGGCGTGACCTCGTACTCGAGGTCGGCCCCGGGGAGCACGTCCGAGTACGTGGCGACCGAGCCCTTGCGAGCCAGGGCCTTCCCGCGGGCACCGATCAGGCCGATGCTCACGTCTGCCCCCCGCCGGGACAGACGGAGCAGGTCGGCCGAGTCACCCTTGGCCGCGAACCGCGGGGACAGCGGGTGCCGGTCGATCTTGCCGCCACCGCCGGTGCTCGACGCGACGACGGTGGAGATCGGCTGCCAGGTGCCGTTGGAGGTGAGCACGTTCGCCGGCTCGGCCGTCATCTCCGACGTGTACGTCCCGTCGGCGTTCTCGTAGATGGTGGCCGTCTCGGTCCGAGCCGCCACGGTGGAGGTCTTCTTGTCGAACCCTTCGGGTGCCTCTCCGGTCGGCTCAGGTGCGGCAGCCGGCGGGACGACCGGGACGTCGAACGTGCTGGCGTCCACCGGCGTGGAGAGCGTCGGGGGTTCGGCCGACTTCAGAGGCGGGACGTCGTCCGCGGAGATGCTCACCGGCTTCGCGGGAGCGGCGGGCGCAGGAGGCGCAGCCTGGACCGGCTGGATCCCGATGGCCACGAGACTCACGCTCACGAGTCCGGCGACGAGCCCCGCCCGGATCCCCGACACACGACGTCCACGCATCATTACTGCTCCCCTGACTGAACCGCGCGGACGGTCGGTGTCCGCGGCGGAAGTGCGAGGAACATATCGGGACAACCAGGGGTGTCATGGGTGCTTTTGGCTCCGATGACAGATCCAATGACAGGTTCACCCAAACGGGTGGCACTCCGAGGAGTGCCGGCTACCGGCTGTCGCGCTTCGCCTGCCGGCGAGCGCCCTGCGCCTGCGACGACGCGTCACGCTTGAGGCCGCCGGTGGTCTTGCCACGTGGCACCACCTGCGACGTTCCCGTCCCCGCCCGGGCCCCGGGCGCGGTCGCCGGTCCGGTGGACCCCGTGCGGGCGGCGGCCAGGCGCTCGGCCTTGAGCTCCGCCGCGGCCCTCCGGGCGACCACGTCGACACGCTTGCTCACGCGCGCCAGCGCCTCCTCGAAGACCTCTGCCTTCTCGGCGTTGCGCCGGTTCTGCGGACGAGCCTTGCCACGGCCACCGACGTCGGAGACGCGCGCGGCAGCCTGCCGGCGGTAGAGCTTCGTGTACTTGGTCCGTGCGCGCCGGACGCGGGTATGGAGCTCGAGGAGGGCGTCCTCGTCCAGCTCCTCCATCGCGGCAGGCTCTGTCTCGCGGACCAGCAGGAGCTCGTCCTCCCGCAAGGACCCGATCAACGCTGACATGGCGACTCCCCCCGTTGGGCTACACGTCCCGGCACCGGTAGCGCCACCACCCCAGCGTCACCAGCCCGAGTGCCAGCGTCCCGAAGATCGTCACCATCCGCCACACCAGCAGTCCGGCAACGATCTCCGGCTCGTACAGGACGCCGGCGCCCGCTGGGACCGGGGCGATCTACTCGAACTAGCGTCCCTGGTGCTCGCGTGAAGACCTTGTCGCGCTCAGAGCGACGAAGTCTTCACGCGAGGGTGACCGGACCTGGTTCTCCGGTGCACCGGGCTAGGGGCAGGTGGCGGAGGCCGCGAACTCGTCGATCGGGTGAGGCTCCGGTTCGGCCTCGGTCCCTGTCATCGGGTCATCCCGAGGATCAGGGCGAAGCCACAGCAACTCCCCGTTCCTCGGTCGTCGAGCTCCAGCAGCTCGACCTCGTCCATCCCCATGCGCGGACGCTACAAGCGCGGACACCGATCCGAGGCCGCGTCGCCGCCCTCAGGCCAGCCACACGATCGTGGCGAGCGCCAGCACCATCACGACCCAGCTCACCGCGGACGGCTTCTTCAGCGTCACGATGACCCCCTGCCCTGGAGGTCTGCGCCGGATGTCGCGGACCAGCGTCAGCACCTCAGCGCGACGAGGCCCCAGCAGACAGCGGTCGTCAGTGTGCTCATCGGACTACCCGCCTCTCGTCGACCTAGTGGGTCGCTGAGACCAGCAGAAGGACCGCCGACAGCAGGATCGCGACGCCGGGCAGCAGCTCCCCGGCGGTCAGGTCCGTGAGCCCGGCGCGATCCTTCCAGGTCAGCCTCCTGCGCCGCGATCCCGGGACCGACTGCGTGAGGACCACCAGGAGCCACAGGTAGATCACCGCCAAGACGCCCGCGAGACCGACCAGCAGCGTCGTGCTGAGGAGTGCACCGGGCTCGATCGGCTCGTCGTTCCCGTGCTGGATCGCGATGAACGCAGCCATGCCGGCGAGTGCGGCCCCCAGCGCTTCGGCCGTCGCACCCCAGTGCCCCGCGGAGTTCCACCGGTCGCGACGCCCGAAGTGGAACACCGCCCCGCCGCTCCACGCCGCGAGCAACGCAAGAAGCCCGGCCACGACCGCGAGGGCTTCAGCCAACGGGATCACCGAACGCTGCGGAGCGCTTCGGCGCCGCGCTTCGCCGCCCGCGGCTGCGGCTTCACCTGCACGGTCACGCGCGCAATGTAGCGGAGCCGTCAGCTCACGAGGAGGCGAACCAGCACCGTCACGACGAAGACCGCCACGCACGCCGTGCGCGGACCGGAGGGGTTGCCCCACCCCTCGAGCACGGTCATGTGCGGTGGCCTGCGCGCGACGTCCACCACGGTCGTCACGACGAGACCGAGGCCCGAAACGACGAGCAGCGCGTCGAGCACCGTCGTCACTGCGCGAGCTCAGGGTCGGTGGTGAGCTCCACGTTGGCCCACAGCTCGTACCCGAGCGGCTCCAGGTGGCTGATCAGGGCGCGGCGGACGCGGTCCTCACCGCTGACGTCCCAGACGCCCTGGGGCACCACGAAGTCGACCTCCAGGTACAGCCGGCTGCCCAGCTTGGTGGAGCGCACGAACGGCTCGTCGAGCCCGAACTCGGTCCGCACGGCGGTCACGGCCTCGGCCAGGGCGCGACGGATGTCGGCCGGCGGTTCCGCCTCCAGCAGCTCGAGCCCGGCCGCCCGCAGCAGCCGCAGCGGGATGGGTGCCAGCACCAGGCAGGCCACGAGGACGAGGACCGGGTCGACGTAGCGGACCACGTCCCCCACGGAGGACAGGGCGAGCGCGAGCCCCGCGCCGACGGCGAACACCAGGCTCAGCAGCGCACCCGCCCGCCACTGGGCCACCTCGGCCGCCACCAGCTCCGACGTGGGCGCGCGGTGGGTCAGCCAGCGGCTCAGCGCGTACGAGCACACCATCGTGATCAGCCCGTACGCGACCACGGTGCCGGCAGCGACGTCGGAGCCGCCCGCCGTGATGATCGCGACGGCGTCCACCGCCGCGTACAGGAGGGTGCCGAGCAGGGCCACGCCCTGGACCGCGATGGCCAGCGGGGTGACGGCCGCCTTGCCGAACGGGAACCGGGTGGTGGGGCTCTCCGCGGCGGCGCGCGACGCCATGAGCGAGAGCGCCGACAGCACGATGCCGAGCAGGATGAACGCTCCGTCGAACAGCAGCACGCGCGACTGGGCGGCGATGCCCCAGGCGACCGCGAGGGTGCCGAGGACGGCCGCCCCCGCGATCGACTCCTGGATCGCGCGGCGCTCGGTCACAGCGAGGTCACCGACCCGGGGCGACGAACGTCGACGCCACCTCCACCAGCAGTCGCGCGCCGAAGCCGGTCGCGCCCTTGGTCCGCCAGGCGTCGTCGGCGTCGGACCGCATCGTCCCCGCGATGTCGAGGTGCGCCCACGGGGTGTCCCCCACCCACTCGGCCAGGAAGAGCGCGGCGGTGATCGCCCCCGCGAACTCGCCGCCGAGGTTCTTGATGTCCGCCACCTCGGAGTCCAGCTGCTTGCGGTACCGGCGGTCCAGCGGCAGCCGCCAGACCTGCTCGTCCGTCGTCTCCGCGGCGGCCTCGACCAGGTCCAGCATCCCGTCGTCGTTGCCGATGACGGCTGCCGTCAGCATGCCCAGCGCCGCCAGCGCGGCACCCGTGAGCGTGGCGATGTCCACGATCGCGTCGACACCGTCCTCCTTCGCGAGCGCGATGGCGTCGGCCATGACCAGGCGTCCCTCGGCGTCGGTGTTGACGACCTCGATCGTGCGTCCGCTGCGGCTCGTCAGGACGTCCCCGAGCTTGGTGGCCGAGCCCGACGGCATGTTGTCCGTGCAGGCCAGGTAGGCGCTGACCGCCACGGGCACCTCGAGGTCCGCGAGCGCGGTCAKCGCCGCGAGCACCGCCCCGGCGCCGCTCATGTCCATCTTCATCGCCGCGTGCATCGCGTTCGAGGGCTTGAGGCTGATGCCGCCGGAGTCGTAGGTGATGCCCTTCCCGACGAAGCCGAGGTGACCTGTCGGTTCCGTCGCGGGCACGTACCGGATCACGATCATCCGCGGCTCKACCACCGACCCGGCGTTCACCCCGAGCAGTCCGCCGCAGCCCATCGCGATCAGGGCCTCCTGGTCGAAGACCTCGATGTCGAGCCCGTGCTCGCCGGCCAGCCAGACGGCGACGTCGGCCAGGTCCGGCGCGGTGAGGTGYCCGGCGGGGGTGCTGGCCAGGTCGCGGGACAGGGAGGCCGCGCGGGCGAGCACGACTCCTCGGTCAGCTCCGCGGCGGGCGTCGGCGGCGGAGGCGTCGTCGACCAGGAGGACGATCTCCCTGACCGGAACCGTCGACGGGTCGGTCTTCAGGGCGTCGTACCGGTAGCGGCCGAGCAGGATCCCCTCGACCACGGCCTGGGCGGCGCCCTCCACCGAGGCGCCGGCGCCGACCAGGTCCGTGGTCAGGACGTCGTCGCGACCCGCGGCCCGGGCGAACGCCGCCGCCGCGTCGCGCAACGTGGCGTCGGACGGGTCGTCGCCGACGCCCGTCGCGACCACCGCGCCGCCCTCGCGGGGCAGGATGAGGATCTCGCCGACGGAGCCACGGAACCCCCACTCGGTGAGCGCGGCCCGGTCGAGAGGAACGCCCGACGGCACCTCACCGGTGGCGGTCACGGCCAGCCCGAGGGCACGACCGGCACCCGCACCGGGTGGCGCCACACGCACCGTGACGTCCTCGAACAGCGCGCGGGAGGGGATCGGGTCGAACGTCATCGTCGTGCTCCTTACGTGGGCCAGATGACTGGGATGAGCAGGATGGCGACGACGAACCACGCCGCCGTGGTCGCGAGTCCGAGCTTCCAGTAGTCGCTGAACGTGTAGCCGCCCGGCCCCATGACCATCATGTTCGCCGGGGTGGCGATCGGGGTGAGGAACGACGCGGCACCGGCCACCGCGACGAGCATGAGGGTCGGCGCGAGCGCCACCCCGGAGGCGTCGGCCATGGCGACCGCGATGGGCGCGACGATCAGGACGGTGGCCGTGTTGCTCACCACCTGGCCCAGCACGAGCGTGAGGACGAACAGGGTGGCCAGCACGACGCGCGGGCCCCCGTCGCCGACGATGTCCACCAGCCACCCGGCCACCAGGTCGGCGGCGCCGGACGAGGCGATCGCAACCGACAGCGGGATCAGCCCGCCGACGAGGACGACCACCTGCCACGACACCGCCCGGTAGGCCTGCGGGACGCCGACCACGCCGGTCATCACCATGAGAGTGGCGCCGATCAGCCCCGCGATCGCGGGCGGCACCACCCCCGTGGCCAGGAGCGCGACCGTCGCGACCAGCACCGCGATCGCCCGCCACGCCTTCGGCCCGAGCGCCACGGTCTGCCGGCGGACCAGCTCCGGGCTGTCGACGATGAGCACGTCGTCCCCGGCGGCGAACGCCTCGACGGCCGGCCAGGGCCCGTGCACGAGCAGCGAGTCACCCTCGGCCAGCACCAGGTGGTCGGCGCCGCGGTCCTTGCCCAGCCTGCGCACGCCCAGCACCGTGACGCCCGAGCGGACCAGCCCCGCGAACACGACCTGGCCGATCACCCGCGAGCGCGGCCGGACCACCAGCTCGGCGACACCGACCTCGCGGCCGAGCAGCGCCTCCCGCGTGCCCCGGGACAGCGGCGTCGTCGCCACCGTCAACGCGTGCCGCTCGACCAGCGACGAGATCCCCGCGCTCTCGCCGGTCACGACGACGACGTCGCCGACGCTCAGCGTCTCGTCCTCGGCGGCAGGCTCACCGGTGGCCCGCTGCACCCCGATGAGCACCACGCCGTCCGGCACCTCGACCTGTTCGCGCCGGCTGCCGATCACGTCGGACCCCGGGTCGACCGCGAGGCGGAAGAAGCCCACGTCCAGGCTGTAGTGCTCGACCAGGGTGTCGACGTGCCGGGAGTAGTCGGCGGGCAGCGCGGTGGGCGAGCGGTCGGGCAGCAGCCGCTGGCCGACGAGCACCGAGACCGCGATCGTCGCGAGCACCAGCGGCAGCCCGATCAGGCCGAACTCGAAGAACCCGAACTGCTCGCCGGTGGCGGTGACCAGCGCGTCCGACACGATGACGTTCACCGTGCTGCCGCTGAGCACCAGCAGCGCACCGGCGCTCGCGGCGAAGGCGAGCGGCATGAGCATCTGCGACGTCGACTGCTTCGAGCGCCTCGACGCCAGCACCACCACCGGCAGCAGCGCGGCCGCGGCGCCGTTGGGGGTGACCAGCGCGGCCATGACAGCCGAGAGGAGCATGAGGGCGATCAGCAGCCGGCTGCGCGCCGTCCCCGCCCGGGCGATCAGCTGCTGACCGGCCCAGGCGGTGACGCCCGACGACTCCAGACCCTCGCTGAGCACGAACAGCGACGCGATGAACACGACGACCGGGTCACCGAAGCCGGCGCCGGCCTCGTTGGCGGTGATCAGACCGGTGGCGTAGAGGGTCAGCGCGGTGAGGATCGCCACCACGCCGACGCTGAGCCGGTTCCAGACGAAGAGCCCGACGCAGCCCGCCAGCACCAGGAGGCTGACGGTGGCGTCGGACATATCGCCAAACTAGGGCACGAGCACCCGCTCGCGAACGGGCGACGACACACCCTTCACGAGCAGCCACAGCAGGAACGCGATCTCGGACACCCCGCCCACGAGGCCCAGCGCCATCGACGCGGCGTCCGCGCCCGGCGCCACGAGCTCGACGGCCAGCCCCGCCACGTACCCGAGTCCGCCGACCACCAGCGCGTACCCGAACAGTCGCGGCACCCAGCCGGACCGCACGACCAKGTACCCGAGCGGGATCAGCCACGCCCCGAAGAAGATCTGCGCCACCAGGTACCCGATGCCGTGGAGGTCCAGGAGCAGCACGGCGAGCTCGTCGGCACCCCGCTCCGCCGCCATCACCGCGCCGGCGTGGTTGACCATGTTCAGGCATTGGATCGCCACGGCCACCGCGTTCATGGTGAGCATCGTGAGCGCGGCGGTCCGGTGGACGTCCTTGAACAGCGCGTACAGGGCGATGCCGACGAGCAGGAAGGCGGTGAACGCGACGAGATCCGCAGCGAACGCGACCTTCATGAGTCCGGCGTTCTCGCGCAGGGCCGCGGCGACGTCGTCGGACGCGCGGACCTTCGCCCGGGCGAACAGCTCGGCGAACCCACCGCAGACGGCGACGACGAGGTAGAGCAGACCGGCAAGTCGAGCAGTGCGCATGGCAATGCCTCTCTGTGGGCAGGACGGATCGCGAGACCGCGTGGCCTCGTGCGGGTGGTGCGGGGGTCAGCCCGGGTACTGGAAGACGTCGTCGAGCGGGACGTCGAACGCGCGGGCGATCTGGAAGGCCATCTCGAGCGACGGGGAGTAGCGGCCCTGCTCGATCGCGATGACGGTCTGACGGGTGACGCCGATGCGCTCGGCCAGCTCGGCCTGCGTCATCTCGCCGTGCGTGAACCGGAGGGTGCGGATGGCGTTGGTGACCTGCGTGGGCTTCACCACGTCGAGAAGTCCTGGCGGTAGGCGGCGAGCTTGGTGAGGGACCCGAGGACGGCCGACAGGACGAAGCAGAGGTAGATCGCGTTGGCGATCCAGAACCAGTCGGCCTCGAGCATCGCGAGGACCATCGCGCCGAGCGCGCCGATCACGACGAAGGACTGACCCGTGCGCTCGCCGACCCGGTTGATCTCCTTGTCGCGCTGGTCGCTCAGGTGGCCGTCACGCCGGTTGGCCAGCGAGACCGCGATGGTGCCGACGATGGACGCGACGATCGCGCCGCCGATCGACCAGAGCAGCGGCCCGGCGTACGCGACCTCGGTCAGCGGGGTGTCCCGTGCGCGGCTGAGGATCACCACGACGTACGCCGCATAGGCGAGCACGGCGACGACAAGGAACACCCAGACGTTCCGCTCTTCGTACGACATCAGCGCTCCTGGACGACGGTGAGGACGGTCTTGCCCCGGGCGTGCTCGGCGATCAGCCGGCGCAGCGCCTCGGGGGCGTCGCTCAGAGGGTAGGTGCGCTCGACGGCCGGCACGATCTGTCCCGCCTCGGCGAGCTCGGTGAGGCGGTCCAGCTTGGCGCGGCTTCGCGTGGCCGACACCGGTCGCAGACGCTGGCTCACGAACGGGTTGAGCAGCACCGCCCTGGCCAGGCGGCCCATCGGACCGATCACCCGGCCGCCGCCGCCGGAGGACAGGGCGAGCGTGCCGCCCGGGGCCAGCGCCCGTCGGCAGGCGGCGAGCGTCCGGTTGCCGACGAGGTCGATCACCAGGTCGTAGCGCTCGCCCGTGCTGGTGAAGTCGGACCGGTCGTAGTCGATGACGTGGTCCGCACCGAGCCCCTGGACCAGCTCGACGTTCCGGCCGCTGCACACCCCCGTGACCTCCGCGCCGAGCGCCTTGGCCAGCTGCACCGCGAACGTCCCGACGCCTCCGGAAGCCCCGTTGACCAGCACCTTCTGCCCCGGCCGGACCCCGGCGACGCAGTCCAGGGCCGTGCCTGCGGCCAGCGGCAGCGTCGCCGCGTCCGCGAAGCTCAGGGTGGCGGGCTTGCGACCGACGAACTTCGCCGGGACGGCCACGTACTCGGCCCACGATCCCGCGGATGCCTCGGCATAGACCTCGTCACCTGCCGCCAGGTCGGTGACGTCCGCGCCGACGGCCTCGCCGACGCCGGCGACGTCCCTGCCGGGGACCGTGTGCCTCGGCCGCCGCAACCCCATGACGGTCCGGATCAGCGAGGGCCGTCCGGTGACCATGGCGACGTCGGCGAAGTTCAGCGAGGACGCGTGGACCCTGATGAGCACCTCGTCGGGGTTCGGCACCGGCCGCGCGACCGTCTGGTGGGTGAGGACGGTCTCCGGCGCTCCGTACGCGCTCTGGACGATCGCCTGCATGGTGCGGGTCTCGGTCTCGACGCTCATCGGAGCCTCCGTGTTAAGAATTGTTGACATGGCGAAGGTATGGCGAACCAGACACCATGTCAAGAGTTCTTAACATGGTGGATCATGGCGGCCATGGATGTGGTGGTGATCTCCGGGACCGTCGGGGCGGGCAAGACCACCGTCGCGGCCGCCCTGCGCAACGAGCTCCTCGCGCGCGGGCGGGCGGCGGGCGAGCTCGACGTCGACGCCGTCGCCACCGAGACCCCCGCGCCGGCCGACGACCCCTTCAACGAACGCGTCGTGGTCGCCCACCTGCGCGCCATGCGCCCGCACTGGCACGACGCCGGGCTGGAGATCCTGCTCCTGCCCCGGGTCCTCGAGACGGCGGCGCAGCGCGACTCCTACGCGGACGCCCTGGGCGAGGCCGTGCGCGTGGTGCGGCTCGACGCGCCCGCGGACGCCCGGCACGCGCGCCTGGTCGCGCGG
>NZ_JBFUHU010000007.1:0-27297 GCF_056402235.1 Cellulomonas sp. P4_B5_2 | reverse complement strand
GACGTGCTGCTGGTGAGTGCCGCGCGGCTGCCCGACCCCCGCGCCTACCTGTCGGACGCGGTCGCGCGCGGGTGCCGCCTGGCGGTCTGCAGCGACGGCGCGGCGGGCGCGCTCGCGCTGGACGCCGCAGGCTGGATCGAGGTGCCGGCCGCGCCGGTGGCCGAGGTGGTCGACACCAACGGAGCCGGCGACGCCTTCCTCGCGGGGCTGCTCAGCGGCGTGCTGGACGGGCTGCCGGTCGAGGGCGCCCTTGCGCGCGCGTCGGCCGCGGGTGCGATCGCGGTGACCACCCGCGCCCTGGGCGCCCCGGACGCCACGATCACGGCCGTCGACCGTCTCGCGCGCACGGTGACCGTCCGCCGCGTCTGACGACCGTCAGCCGCCGGAGACGCTCAGCTCGGCCTCGTGCAGGGCCTTCGCGAACTCCTCCGAGAGCTCCCGCGAGTCCAGCCAGCCGTACGGCAGCAGCGGACGCTTGGGCGACCCGGCGCGGCCGCGCTGCCCCTCGGCACCGGCACCCGGGTAGCCCTGGTCGAGGTCCAGGCGCGCCAGGCGCTCGTCGAGCTCCGCCATCGTCGACACCAGGCCGAGCGCGGCCCGGGTCTCCCCGCCGACGATGTAGCCCTTGAAGTACCAGGCCATGTGCTTGCGCATCTCGCGCAGCGCCTTGCCCTCGTCGCCGAGGTGCTCGACCATCAGCTCCGCGTGCCGGCGGACGATCGTCGCGACGTAGCCGAGCCCCGGCCGGATGCGCGCGTCCGAACCCGCGAACGCGGCGGCGAGGTCCGCGAACAGCCACGGACGGCCCTGGCACCCGCGGCCGACGACGACGCCGTCGCACCCGGTCTGCGCGACCATCTCGAGGGCGTCCTCGGCCGACCAGATGTCCCCGTTGCCCAGCACGGGGATGTCGGTGACCGTCTGCTTGAGCAGGGCGATCGCGTCCCAGTCGGCCGTGCCGGAGTAGTAGTCGGCGGCGGTGCGGGCGTGCAGCGCGACCGCCGCGACACCGACCTCCTGCGCGACCAGACCGGCCTCGAGGTAGGTCAGGTGGTCGTCGTCGATGCCCTTGCGCATCTTGACCGTGACGGGGACGCCGTAGGGCGCGGCGGCGTCGACCGCGGCCGCGATGATCGCGCGGAACAGGTCCCGCTTCCAGGGCAGCACCGCTCCCCCGCCGCGGCGCGTCACCTTGGGCACCGGGCAGCCGAAGTTCAGGTCGACATGGTCGGCGCGGTCCTCGCTCGCGATCAGCCGGACGGCGGCACCGACCGTCGCGGGGTCCACGCCGTACACCTGCACCGAGCGCGGACGCTCGTCGGGCTCGTGGGAGATGATCCGCATCGACTCCTCGCCGCGCTCCACCAGGGCGCGGGACGTGACCATCTCGGCGACGTACAGGCCGGCGCCGGACTCGCGGCACAGGCGGCGGAACGCGGCGTTGGTGACGCCCGCCATGGGTGCCAGGACGACCGGGGTGTCGACGGTCAGCGGCCCGATGCGCAGCGGCGGCAGCACGGCGCCGGGGCGCGCCGGAACCGCAGGAGTCGTCAGGGTCATGGCTCCATTGTCACCCAGCCGCGCACTCAACCTTCCACGGGCCTGCTGCGTCTTCTACGGTGTGAGCCCCATGCCGCCCGCGCCGCTGCGCCCCGCACCGCCCGACGACGCCGTCGGCGAGGAGTCGGCGCACGTCCTCACCGGACAGATGCGACCCGCGGAGGACACGGACGCCGAGTTCACCGCGTTCATGCAGGCGCACTCGGCCGACCTGCTGCGCACCGCGTGGCTGCTGGTCGGCGACGCGCACCGCGCCGAGGAGCTCGTCCAGCACGCACTGGTCCGCACCTACGCCGCCTGGTCCCGCGCCCGCCGGGACGACCCGCTGGCCTACGCCCGCCGGACGCTGGTGAACCTGCGCATCGACACCTGGCGACGACGCCGCCGCGAGGTCCTGTCCGCGCCGGAGCACCTGCCCGAGACCGGATCGATCGCCACCCACGGCCCCTCCGACGACCGCGACCAGCTGGTCCGCGCGCTCGCCCTCCTGTCACCCCGCCAGCGCCGGATCGTCGTCCTGCGGCACTTCGTCGGGCTCCCTGAGGCTGAGGTGGCCGCCGAGCTCGGCGTCAGCGTCGGCACCGTCAAGTCCACCGCGTCCCGCGGGCTCGCCACCCTGCGCACCGCGCTGACCACCGAGAGGAGCGCCCGATGAGCGCCACCCTGTCCGACGAGGACCTGGTCCGATCCCTGCGCGGCCGTGCGGACGTCGCGATGCCGGCGATGTCGCTCGACCCCGCGTCCGCGATCTCCGCGGGTCACCTGTACCGACGCCGGCGGTCCGCCACCGCCGTCGTCGCTGCCGTCGGCGTGACGGTCCTGGCCGCCGGTGCCGTCCTCGGTGGGCAGGCACTCCTCGCACCGCGACCGCAGCCGCTGGCGAGCCTCGGGGACGCCCGTGTCGTCGAGCTGCCCGCTGGACTCATGGCCACCAGCGAGCTCGGCCGGCAGGTCGACGCGGACGGACGGTCGTGGTGGGACACGGGCCTGGTGTTCGACCTCGACGTGCTCGACCGCGACCAGGTCGCAGCCAACCCCACCAACCCGAGCGCGGACACCGGCATCGGCCTCGTGGTACGCGACAACGGGGTCGCGGCCGACGCGCCGACATTCGGCCGGACCTCGCTGGTCTGGCGCAGCGACGACCACGCCGCCGATTACGCGGGCAAGACGTATCCGTCAACGCTCGACACGACGTACCGGTTCAACGACATGGACAACCCGACCGTCCTGTCCGGGGCGGTGCCGCGAGGGATCGTCGACCCGCGCGTCGTCATCTACTTTCCCTCGGGCCTGGTCAGGTACGACGCGCTCGAGTACATCGAGGTCCCCACGTTCCGTGCACCGACGCAGGACGGCCGGCTGCTCTACGCACTCCAGATCGCACCGTTCAGCAGCACGACCGACGGCGTCGTCGGTCCGGTCGACGAAGAGGGCGCGTGGGTGCAAGGCGTCGCGTTCCCGGTGATTGTCGGCGCGGACGGAACTCCGTTCCTCAACGCCGGCTGCAGCGGGACTCTCACGGAGTGCTACGCGGAGCAGCCCGACGGCGGCACGGCGCTGCGTGCGGCGATCGAGTCGATCGGTGGCCGTACCGACGGCTGACACGACAGAGGGCCCCTCGGTCCGAGGGGCCCTCTGCAGCGTGCGTCAGGCGCCGACGAGGTGCTGCGCCAGGTAGCCGGTGACCTTGTCCAGGGCCACCCGCTCCTGCGTCATGTCGTCGCGGTGCCGGATGGTGACGGCCTGGTCGTCGAGCGTGTCGAAGTCGACCGTGATGCAGAACGGGGTGCCGATCTCGTCCTGGCGGCGGTAACGGCGGCCGATGGCGCCGGCATCGTCGAAGTCGACGTTCCAGTTCTTTCGGAGCTCGGCGGACAGGTCCCGGGCCTTGGGCGACAGCGACTCGTTGCGGGACAGCGGCAGCACGGCGGCCTTGACCGGCGCGAGGCGCGGGTCGAGCTTGAGCACCGTGCGGGTGTCGACGCCGCCCTTGGTGTTGGGCGCCTCGTCCTCGTAGTAGGACTCGACCAGAAACGCCATGAGCGAGCGCGTCAGTCCGGCGGCCGGCTCGATGACGTACGGCACGTAGCGCTCGTTCTTGGCCTGGTCGAACACCGACAGGTCCTGGCCGGAGTGCTCGGTGTGCGTCTTCAGGTCGAAGTCCGTGCGGTTGGCGATGCCCTCGAGCTCGCCCCACTCGCTGCCCTGGAACCCGAACCGGTACTCGATGTCGACGGTCCGCTTGGAGTAGTGCGACAGCTTCTCCTGCGGGTGCTCGTAGTGCCGCAGGTTCTCGCGCGCGATGCCCAGGTCGGTGTACCAGTCGGTGCGCTGGTCGATCCAGTACTGGTGCCACGTCTCGTCGGTGCCGGGCTCGACGAAGAACTCCATCTCCATCTGCTCGAACTCGCGCGTGCGGAAGATGAAGTTGCCGGGGGTGATCTCGTTGCGGAAGGACTTGCCGATCTGGCCGATGCCGAACGGCGGCTTCTTGCGCGACGTGGTGCTCACGTTGGCGAAGTTCACGAAGATGCCCTGCGCGGTCTCGGGCCGCAGGTAGTGCAGGCCGGACTCGTCCTCGACAGGGCCGAGGTAGGTCTTGAGCATCATGTTGAAGTCGCGGGGCTCGGTCCACTGGCCACGCGTGCCGCAGTTCGGGCAGGCGATGTCCGCCAGGCCGTGCTCGGGGACGCGGCCCTTCTTCTCCTCGAACTCCTCGAGCATGTGGTCCTCGCGGAAGCGCTTGTGGCACGAGAGGCACTCGGTGAGCGGGTCGGTGAAGACGCCCACGTGGCCGGAGGCCACCCAGACCTSACGCGGCAGGATGACCGAGGAGTCGAGGCCGACGATGTCGTCGCGACCGGTCACCATCGTGCGCCACCACTGGCGCTTGATGTTCTCCTTGAGCTCCACGCCGAGCGGTCCGTAGTCCCACGCCGACCGGGTACCGCCGTAGATCTCGCCGCTCGGGAAGACGAACCCGCGCCGCTTGGCAAGGGAGACGACGGAGTCCAGGCGAGAGGGTGCAGCCACGATCGATCACTCCAGGGTGGTGGCGCCCGCGGCTGGGTGTCGCGGGCGGGTGGACCGCGACCGTGAGGGCCGCGGTGTGAGCACGAGCAGCCCAGGTTACCCGTCGGCGGCGGAGCCCGTTTTGACAACGGTTCTCGGCCAACTGAGAATGATCGTCATGTCCATCACGTCTCGTCGTCTTGCCCTCCTCGCACCGCTGGCCGCTCTGCCGCTGGTGCTCACCGGCTGCGCGAGCTCCTCGGGGGCCGACGACGGGACCGTCGACGTCATGGCGTCGTTCTACCCGCTGCAGTTCGTCGCCGAGCAGGTGGGCGGCGACCGCGTGACCGTGCGGTCGCTGACCCCGCCTGGCGCCGAGCCGCACGACGTCGAGCTCTCCCCCGCCCAGGTGTCGCGCATCGATCGCGCCGACCTGGTGGTCTACCTCTCGGGCTTCCAGGAGGCGGTCGACGACGCGATCGCGCAGACCTCGCCCGGGCACGTGGTCGACGCCGCGTCGGACACGACGCTGCTTCCCGCCGAGCACGAGGACGAGAGCGCGGAGGAGCACGAGGAGCATGAGCACGGCGATCTCGACCCCCACTTCTGGCTCGACCCCAGCCGGATGCCGTCCGTGGTCGAGGACGTCGCTGCGACGCTCACCGAGATCGACCCCGACGGCGCCGACACGTACGCCGCCAACGCGGCGGCGCTCAGCCAGCGGTTCGAGGACCTCGACGCCGCCTATGCGACCGGTCTCCAGCGGTGCGACGTCCGCACGTTCGTCACCTCGCACGAGGCGTTCGGCTACCTGGCTGACCGGTACGACCTGGAGCAGGTCGGCATCTCCGGCATCGATCCGGAGGCGGAGCCGTCGCCCGCCCGACTGGCGGCCGTCGAGACGATCGTGCGCGACGAGGACGTGAGCACCATCTTCTTCGAGGCGCTGGTCAGCCCCAAGGTCGCCGAGACGCTCGCCGACGACCTCGGCATCTCGACCGCCGTGCTCGACCCCGTCGAGGGCCTCGCCGACCCCGACGCCGACTACTTCTCGATCGCCACCGCGAACCTCGAGGCGCTGCGCATGGCATTGTCCTGCTCGTGAGCACACCCGTGATCGAGGCGACCGGCCTCGGCGTGACGCTCGGTGGCCAGCCGATCCTCGACGGCATCGACCTGGCCGTCCCGGCGGGCGAGGTCCTCGCGCTGCTCGGCGCCAACGGCTCCGGCAAGTCCACCCTCGTGCGCACCCTGCTCGGGGTGGTCCCCCGCACCTCCGGGGAGGTCCGGCTGTTCGGCGCACCCCTGGGTCCGTCGGCGCCGTGGGACCGCATCGGGTACGTGCCGCAGCGGCTGCCCGCCGCCGCCGGCGTCCCGGCGACGGCCTACGAGGTCGTGTCCTCCGGCCTGCTGCACGGTCGCACGCTGCGACCCCCGCGCGGGCACCGGCGACGCGCCCTCGCCGCACTGGCCGACGTCGGCCTGGGCGACCGGGCCTTCCAGCGCGTGCAGGAGATGTCCGGCGGCCAGCAGCAGCGCGTCCTCATCGCCCGCGCCCTCGTCCGCAACCCGGACCTGCTGGTGCTCGACGAGCCGACGTCGGGCATCGACATCCCCACGCAGGCGACGTTCGTGGACACGGTCAGCCGCCTGCACGACGCGGGCACCACGGTGGTGGTGATCCTGCACGAGCTCGGCCCGTTCGCACCGCTGATCGACCGCGCGGTCGTGCTCCGGCACGGCCGGGTCGCCCACGACGGCGCCCCGCCGGCCGCACGCGGCGAGCACGCGGGCGAGCACCACGACCACACGCACGCCCACCCCGACCCCGAGCCGCCGCGCTCCGGTCCGTCGCTGTCCGTGGAGGTGAACCCGTGACCGCGTGGGACCAGGTGGTCGAGCTGCTCAGCTCGCCGCTCATGCAGCGGGCGCTCCTCGCCGCGATCCTCGTCGGCGCGGCCGCGCCGATCGTCGGCACGTTCCTCGTGCAGCGCCGGATGGCCCTCATGGGCGACGGCATCGGGCACGTCGCGCTCACCGGCGTGGCGCTCGGCTGGCTGGTCGGCAGCTGGGCGGGCCTGGTGCCGCAGGACACGCTCGCGCTGCCCGGCGCGGTCGTCGCCGCGGTCGTCGGCTCGATCGTCATCGAGCTGGTGCGCGAGCGCGGCCGGACGAGCGGGGACCTGGCGCTCGCGCTGATGTTCTACGGCGGGATCGCCGGCGGCGTCCTGCTCATCAAGCTGGCCGGCGGGACCAACGCCAACCTCATCAGCTACCTGTTCGGGTCGATCTCGACCGTGTCCAGTGCCGACCTGTGGTGGACCGTCGCGCTGGCGGTCCTCGTGCTCGCCGTCGGCGTCGGCCTGCGCACGGCCCTGTTCGCCGTGAGCCACGACGAGGAGTTCGCCCGCGCCAGCGGACTGCCCGTGCGGCTGCTCTCGATGCTCGTCGCCACCATCGCCGCGCTCACCGTCACCATCGCGATGCGCGTGGTCGGCCTCCTGCTGGTCAGCGCGCTGATGATCGTGCCGGTGGCGATCGCGCAGCTGTTCGCCCGGTCGTTCGGCCGCACCATGATGCTGGCCAGCGTGATCGGCGTCGTGGTCAGCATCGCGGGCCTGGTCCTCACCTACTGGCAGGACATCCCGCCGGGCGCCACGATCGTCGTGCTCGCGATCCTGGTCTACGCCGTCACCGCCACGCTCCAGCCGCTCCTGCGCCGGCCTGCTCCGCCGCGCGACCCCCACCCGGACATGGTCGACGACGTCCTGCTGGTGGACGACGTGCGCGACAGCGACGCGACGAGACGCCCCTCACCGGCCCCGTAGGATCGAGAGGTGGATCCCCGGGACGCCTATCACCTCGGCACCGTGCCGCTCGGTGTCGCGATCGCGGGGCTGTTCGTCATCGTCATGGCCCGCTCGCACGCCACCTACTGGGCCGGTCGGGGCGTCGTGCGCGGAGCGCGGGCGGTGGACGAGCACGAGGGCGCGCCCAGCTGGTGGCACGCCTCCGTCAAGCGGCTCGAGGTGTGGTCCGGGACCCCCGGCGCACAGCGCGGGCTCGACCTGGTGCGACGCTGGGGACCGATCGCGGTCACGCTCGCGTACCTGACTGTCGGGCTGCAGACCGCGATCATCGCCGCCGCCGGGCTGGTCAAGATGCCCTACCTGCGCTTCACGCTCGCGTCGATCCCGGGTGCGATCGCGTGGGCGGTGATCTGGGCGACCATCGGCTTCGGGGCGCTCTGGGCAGCCGTCGCCCTGTTCGCGCGCTCGCCGTGGGCTCTCGCCGGCGTCGTCGTCCTGGTGGCCCTCGTGGTCGGCTGGCTGCTGCGGCGACGCGCCCGGTCGAGCGCGGCGGTGCGCGTTCAGGCCGAGGTCTGACCCGGCCGGTCCACGGCTCCGCCGTACCGCCGGTCCCGCCGCGCGTACGTCTCGACCGCCCGCCACAGGTGCCGCCGGTCCACGTCCGGCCACGGCTCGTCGAGGAAGACCAGCTCCGCGTAGGCCGCCTGCCAGATCATGAAGTTCGAGGTCCGCTGCTCGCCGGAGGACCGCAGGAACAGGTCGACGTCCGGCAGGTCGGGCTCGTCGAGGTACCGAGCGAACAGTTTCTCGTTTACCTTGTCCGGCTTCACGCGACCGGCTGCGACCTCCCGCGCGATCGCCTGCGCGGCGTCGGCGATCTCCGCGCGACCGCCGTAGTTCACGCACATCGTCAGGGTCACCGTGGAGTTGTTCCGGGTGAGCTCCTCGGCCGTCTCGAGCTCGTTGATCACCGACCGCCACAGCTTCGGCCGGCGACCCGCCCAGCGGACCCGGACCCCCCAGGAGTTCATGAGGTCCCGCCGGCGCCGGAGCACGTCCCGGTTGAACCCCATGAGGAAGCGCACCTCGTCGGGCGACCTCGACCAGTTCTCGGTGGAGAACGCGTAGGCCGAGACGTACTCGACGCCCACCTCGATGGCACCGGCGACGACGTCGAGCAGAGACGCCTCGCCCGCAGCATGCCCGGCGGTGCGCGGCAGCCCGCGCGCGTTGGCCCACCGGCCGTTGCCGTCCATGACGACCGCCACGTGCCGGGGCACGAACTCCTTCGGGATCACGGGGGCGCGTTCGCCGCTGGGGTGCGGCGGGGGTGGGACCGGCATTCAGACCCTCTCGACCATCGGCAGCGAGCGCAGCTGRCGCTCGAGGTGGAACTGGCAGAACGCGGCGACCAGGCCGTTGCCCTCGCCGCGGTGCCGCTCGGCGCTGGCGTCGGCGACACCCCAGTCTCCCGCGAGCAACGACGCCAGGAGCTCGAACGTCTCAGGGGCCGGCGCGGCCGCACCGGGTGGCCGGCACGCCCGGCAGACGGCGCCGCCCGAGGCGACCGCGAAGGCCGAGTGCGGACCCGGCTCGCCGCAGCGGGCGCAGTCGGTGAAGCTGGGCGCCCAGCCGGCCACCGCGAGCGCGCGCAGCAGGTAGGAGTCGAGCACCAGGCCGGGTGCGTGGTCGCGGGCGGCCAACGCCTTCACGGCGCCGACCAGCAGCCAGTACTGCTGCAGGGACGGCTCGTGCTCGGCCTCGACCAGCTTGTCCGCGGTCTCGAGCATGACGGTGCCGGCGGTGTAGAGCGTGTAGTCCTCGCAGATCCGGCGCCCGAACGCACCCAGCGTCTCGGCCTGCGTGACGATGTCGAGGTTGCGGCCCGTGCTCAGCTGGAGGTCGACGTACATGAACGGCTCCAGGCGGGAGCCGAACCGCGACGACGTGCGGCGCACACCCTTGCCGACCGCACGCACCTTGCCGTGCGACCGGGTCAGGAGGGTCACGATGCGGTCGGCCTCCCCCAGCTTGTGGGTGCGCAGGACGATCGCCTCGTCGCGGTAGAGGCTCACCGCTTCATTGTCCCCTGTGCCACCCACACCGCGGCCCTGGACACGCACCGCGGGTGCGACCATCGGGCGTGCGACGACGACCGACGGCCCTGGTGATGACCGCCCTCGCTCTGGGCGCGTGCACGTCCGCCGTCGTCGAGCCCCTCCCGGTCGGTGTCGCCGACTACCAGCTCGGGGACCCGTACGCACCGGCGCAGGACGTCACCGTCGTCGTGCGCGACTCGACGGCGACCCCGGAGCCCGGCGTGTACTCGGTCTGCTACGTCAACGCGTTCCAGACCCAGCCGGGCGAGTCCGTCGACCCCGACCTCCTGCTGGGGCGCGACCCCGCATGGCCCGACGAGTACCTGCTCGACACCGCCCGGCGGGACGCGCTCACCGGCCGGGTCACGGCGGTGCTGCAACGGTGCGACGACGCCGGGTTCGACGCCGTCGAGCTGGACAACCTCGACTCGTGGACCCGATCCGGCGGGCAGCTCGACCGAGCCGACACGCTGGCGGTCGCCACGGAGGTCACGGAGGCGGCCCACGCGCTCGGCCTGGCGGTAGGGCAGAAGAACACCCCGGACCTCACCCCCGGCGAGGTGGCAGCGATCGGGTTCGACTTCGCGATCGCCGAGGAGTGCCACGAGTACGACGAGTGCGCCGCCTACACCGCGCTGTACGGCGACCAGGTGATCGACGTCGAGTACACCGGCACGCTCGCCGACGTCTGCGCGGACCCGGACCGGCCGGTCATGACGATCCTGCGCGACCGGGAGCTGACTGCCCCGGGGTCACCGGAGCACGTGTCGGAGCACTGCTGACCCGGGGAGGGGCGCTCGTCGGGGTTGCCGAGCGCGCCCCTCCCCGGGCACACCGTCCAGCGGGATCGACCGCGCGGACGGTGGCTCTGGGTGGGTGCGGTCAGCGCTCGTGCCGGTTGACGGCCGAGATGATCGCCTTCAGCGAGGCGGTCGTGATCGACGGGTCGATGCCGACGCCCCACAGGATCTCGTCACCGATCGCGCACTCGACGTAGGCCGCCGCGGTGGCGTCGCCGCCGGACGAGAGGGCGTGCTCGGCGTAGTCGAGGACCGCGACGTCGACCCCGAGGGTCTTCACCGCCGCCACGAACGCCGCGACCGGCCCGTTGCCGGACCCCTGCAGCGTGCGGGGCACGCCGCGGTCGACGAGGTCGACCTCCAGGGTGTCCGGACCGTCCTCGACGCTGGTCCCCCGCGTGCCGCGCAGCGAGAACCGACCCCAGGGCGCGAACGGGCTGCCCGGCTCGACCGGCAGGTACTCGTCGTTGAAGATGTGCCACAGCTCGTCGGCCGTGACCTCGGTGCCGTGCTGGTCGGTGTGCCGCTGCACCACCTGCGAGAACTCGATCTGCAGCCGGCGAGGCAGGTCCAGGTCCTTCTCGGACTTCATCAGGTAGCTGATGCCGCCCTTCCCGGACTGGGAGTTCACGCGGATGATCGCCTCGTACGACCGGCCCACGTCCTTCGGGTCGATCGGCAGGTACGGGACGGCCCAGACGACGTCGTCGACGGTCTTGCCCTGGCGCTCCGCGGAGATCTCCAGCGCACCCAGGCCCTTCTTGATCGCGTCCTGGTGCGAGCCCGAGAAGGCGGTGAACACGAGGTCGCCGCCGTACGGGTGCCGCTCGTTGACCGGCAGCTGGTTGCAGCGCTCGACCGTGCGCCGGATGTGGTCGATGTCGGAGAAGTCCAGCTCCGGGTCGACGCCCTGGCTGAACAGGTTCATGCCGAGGGTCACCAGGCAGACGTTGCCGGTGCGCTCGCCGTTGCCGAACAGGCAGCCCTCGATGCGGTCCGCACCGGCCAGGTAGCCCAGCTCCGCGGCGGCGACGGCGGTGCCGCGGTCGTTGTGCGGGTGCAGCGACAGGACGACGCTCTCGCGGTAGCGCAGGTTGCGGCTCATCCACTCGATCGAGTCGGCGTAGACGTTGGGGGTCGCCATCTCGACGGTGGCCGGCAGGTTGATGATCACCTTGCGGTCCGGCGTCGGCTCCAGGACCTCGAGCACCGCGTTGCAGATCCGCAGCGCGAACTCCAGCTCGGTGCCCGTGTACGACTCCGGGGAGTACTCGTAGAACACGTCGGTGTCGGGGACGAGCTCCTCGTACTTCTTGCAGAACCGGGCGCCCGAGACCGCGATGTCGACGATGCCGTCCTCGTCCGTGCGGAAGACGACCTCCCGCTGCAGGGTCGACGTCGAGTTGTACAGGTGCACGATCGCCTGGTTGGCGCCGGCGATGGCCTCGTACGTCCGCTCGATGAGGTGCTCGCGCGCCTGCGTCAGCACCTGGATGACCACGTCGTCGGGGATGCGGTTCTCCTCGATGAGCATCCGCACGAAGTCGAAGTCGGTCTGCGAGGCGGACGGGAAGCCCACCTCGATCTCCTTGAAGCCCATCTGCACCAGCAGCTCGAACATCTCGAGCTTGCGGGCGGGGTTCATCGGCTCGATCAGCGCCTGGTTGCCGTCCCGCAGGTCGACCGCGCACCAGCGCGGCGCCTTGGTCACGTGCTTGTCGGGCCATGTCCGGTCCGACAGGTCCACGCGGATCTGCTCGTGGAACGGGCGGTACTTGTGCACCGGCATCGACGACGGCTGCTGTGCGCTCGTCTCCAGGTAGGTCATGGTCTTCTCGTCCTTCGGGCGGTTCGGCGGGGAGTCAGCCGGCACACACGACACCGCGACGAGGATGCGGCCTAGAGGGCCTCGTCGCGGCAGCGAAGAAGGAGGGTGACTGCGAGCACGAACTCACCGTACCCCCCAGGGCCCGACGTTCCGCAACTCCGTCCACCGCCGTCTCACCGCAGCGCCACGAGGACCTCGTCGCCGAGCGCGTACAGGTGCGGACCCAGTCGCACCGCCCGCGACGCCCCGGGAGGCAGCGGCACGCGCCACGCCGTCCCGCCGTCGTCGAGCGAGACGGCGGTCAGCGACGGGACCCCGTCGACGACGTCGTGCTCCACCACGACGTGCCGGCCGTCCGTGAAAGTACGCCCGAGGGAGGTGCCGAAGTCCCGGCGCCACAGCTGCTCGCCGGTCGCCGCCTCCAGCCCCACCAGCACGCCCGCGCCGCGCAGCACCACGCGCCCGCCCACGTCGACGGCGACGACCGGCGCCGGCATCAGCGCACGCCAGACGGCCTCCGGCGTGCCCAGCCGGTACGCCCGCACGCGACCTCCGAGCGGACCTCCGGACAGCCCGCTCGCGGCGAACACGAGGCCGGAGCTCCCGTCGCTCACGCCGGGTTCGACGAGCACCCCGCGGACCGTCAGCCACGGCTCTCCCCGCCCGGTCGACAGCTCGGACACCGCGTCGACCCCGGCGGCCGGCAGCCGGTACCGGGTGCGCACGAGCGTGCCGTCCTCGAGCAGCCGCGCGGTCCTCGGGAGGCGCTCCCCCGTCGCAGCGTCGAGCAGCAGGGTCACGTCGTTCCCGGCAGCCATCACGAGCCCTGCGGCCGCGACGAGCGCCACGCGCCCGTTGCCCGCGGACTGGAACGTGGACCACCGCTGCGTCTCCCAGCGCGCCGCACCGGAGGAGGGGTCGACCCGCCGCACCGTGAGCATCCCCCTCGCGTACGTGGCCACCACGAGGTCCGACTCGGTCTGCGCCGTCGCCACGGCCCAGCCGGGGACCTCGTTGCGCGCGAGCACGGCGCCCGTCGCCGGGTCGAGGAGCAGCAGGGTGGACGTCTCGTCCACCGGGTCCGGCCCGCGGTCCGACGGCGGGACGGGGCCCACGACGCACGCGAGCAGCGCGTCGAGCGGTCGGCAGAGCACGCGTTCGGGGTCGGGCACCGCCGCGAGCGCGACCGACCAGCGACGGGCACCGGAGACGACGTCGAGACCGACCAGACCACGCTCGGTCGACGGCGTGCCCGAGACCGCTACGACGACGTCTCCTGCCAGGACCGGTGCGACCGACCCGTCGACTGCGGCCGACCAGCGCACCTGCGGAGCAGCGCCGAGCACGCGCACGGCCTCCGCGAATGGCGCCGGTCCCAGCACAGCGGCTCGCTCGCGGTCGTTGACCCACCGGGGCGTGGCGACCACGAGCGTGACCAGGACAGCCGTCGCGGCCACGAAGGCGACGACGGCCAGGGCCGGTCGACCCGCGGCCCACGTCGCCAGCCGAACCGAGGCCGCCCGCAACCGCTGCGGACCCGACGGGACGCGATCGTCCGCCTGCGCGTCGTCGTCGAGACCCACACGCTGCATCGGAGGCCGCAGGCCGCCCRTGACCATGGCTGTCAGCCGTAGACGATGACGGTGTTCTCGGTGCGGACGACCAGGTGGCCACCGACGGCGTCGACGCGCCGCACGCCCTGGGGCAGCGGGACCGACCAGTACCGGACCCCGTCGTCAAGCCCCCGACCCCAGAGCTCCTGCCCGCCGTCGGGCGACTCTCCTGGACCGAGGACCAGGGTGCCGTCCGACAACGGGTTCCAGGGCAGCAGCGCCCCGGTGTCGACGTCCCACAGGACGGTTCCGTCGGTCACGTCGAGCACCCCGTACGTGCTCGCGCCCGACACGACGAGACGGTCCGACACGAGCACCCGGGGATCCAGGACGGACCGGGTGCGCCACTGCTCCTCGCCCGTGGTGATGTCCAGTGCGGACACCTCCGGGCCCTCGTCGACGAGCAGCGTCCCTGCCTGCGAGCCGTCGTCGGCCGACAGCGCGGCGGGCAGCCCCTCGAGGGCGTACAGCGGCGAGCCGTCGACGTCGTGCACGCGCCCCCCGCCCACGGGCGCCCAGGTGGCGAACCGCTCGCCGAGCGCGGCGACCTGGAGACCGCTGTACCGCGCGCGGGTCATGATCGTGCGACCGTCGTCGACGTCGAGGACGATCGTGGACCCGCCCTCGAGCACGACGACCGGTGGCAGCACGCGCATCGACGCCGAGATGACGGTGGCCTGCTGCTCCATGACGTCCGGGGTGACCATCGACCACACCAGGTCGCCCGTGCGGCCGTCGCGCCGCTCGACCACCAGATGGCTGTCCGCGTCCAGGGTGCCGACCACGAGGTCGTCCTCGACCCGGTCGACCCCCACGATCGTGCCGCGCAGGTCCCACGCGCCGAGCCGCTCGCCGTCCCGCGCGGACAGCGGGACGACCGCGATGCGCGGCGGCTCCTGGATGGAGGCGTCGTCGGAGTACAGGACGCGCGGCTGCAGGACGAGACAGAGGATGAGCGACCCCACGTCGTCGCGCAGGGCCGGGCACGTCGCGGCCGACGACTCGAAGCCGGAGCGTGACGCCGGCGCCACCGCGGTGGTCCAGCGCGCGGCGCCCGACACCGGGTCGTGCGCCGTGACCGTCCACTCGTCGGTTCCCGCCGCGAGGACCACCAGGGCGCCGTCGGCCGCGAGGACGGTGCCCGGCAGCGACGAGCCGGCGGTCTCCCACAGCGGGACCGGTGCCGAGTCGAGGGGTCGCACGAGGCCGGGGACCGCGGCGATCCGCGCGACGAACGCCCGGTCCCTCGCGGACACGACCAGGGCGGACACCACCAGCCCGAGGACGACGAGCACCGCGAGGGGCCACCAGCGACGCACCACCCGGGCGGTCGTGTCACGGGTCTGGGGCGCCGGCACCGCGGGCACGTGGTTGTCCGGCGCGCTCGACGGACTCGTCGCGGTCGGGGCGTCCTCGACCTCGACGAGCTGCATCCGTGCAGCAAGGCGCCGGTCCGCCATGTCCCGACTCTAGGACACGGGGTCCGGTCCTGGTGCCCGTACCAGCCGCAGAGAGCAGTCGCCGAACGAGACCGTCGACCCCACCCGCAGGCGGACCTGCTGGTCCACGCGGCACACCACCTGCGCGCCGTCCGGCAGGGTCACGACCGTGCCGTTGGTCGATCCGCGGTCGGCCACCCAGACGCCGCCGGGTTCGACGCCGATCTGGAGGTGGGTCTTGGAGACCGAGCGTGCCGGGTCGACGACGCGTACCAGCTGGACGTCGGCGTCGGACGCGGGGTTGCGACCGACCAGCGCCGTCCGCGCGATCAGGACGCGGCGACCGTCGGCGAGCTCGACCTCCGCCACCGTCCGGTCGACCGCGACGGAGTCGACCGGCTGGGCGACGAGGTCGTCTCGCGGTCCAGCCGGACGGGTCATCTCGAGCTCGGGTGCGAGGCCGTAGCTGAGCGCGACCTGACGGACGACGGGGGTCGCGCGCGTGTCCAGGTCGGGTCCGCTGCGCTGCGGGGAGATCGGCGCGAGGACCAGCGCCGCAGGGCGGCCCCCGTCGAGCAGGTCGTCCAGGAGGTCGGTCCCCCGCTGTGCCGCAGACGGCTCCGCGACCGCCCAGCCCGGCACGCTCACCGGACGGCGCTCCTGTCGCACCGGCGCCGGCTCCGCGGGTCGCACCGGCCTCGGCGGGGGCTGCACCAGCGCGCGCGACCGGACGTCGAGCACCTCGTCCCGCGCGGCCAGGTCGTGCCAGCCGCGGCGGCGTCCGGTCCGGTCGAACGACGGCGACACGAGGACGACGAGCATGCCGACGCCGAACGCGAGCAGCCCGGCGGCCACCACCACACCGCGCAGCAGCACGCGGAGCATGCCGATCGGGCGGCGCGACTCGACGTCGAGCGTCCGGATGCCCGTCGCGAACCGTCCGACCGTCCCGCCGGTGCGGCCGTGCAGCGCCCACTGGACCACCACGACGACCAGGACGAGCGACCCGCCGAGGAACGCGAGCCACGCGGTGTCGCGGATGCGTGCGGCAGGGATCAACCAGCCGCCCAGCACGAGCAACAGCCCCGCGTCGAGGATGCCCGCGGACAGGCGGCGGGCCAGGGTGGCGGGCGACAGCTCGTCGACCGCCGGGTACGGGGCGTGCATCAGTGCACCCTGCTCTCTCATGACGTGCCCTTCGGGCGTCGGCTCCGGCGGTCTCTCAGGGAGGCGGTGGACACGCGCGCCCGCATGCGCCGACGCCATCCCACGCTGTGCGTCATCGCCTCGACAGTCTCCTGGACGTCCGACCAGTAGGCGGTCGCGTGCGCGCCGCTGGGCTGCCCGTCGCTGAACACCGCGTGATCGGCCGTCCGCGCGAGCGCGCCCACGCGCGCCGCGACGAGCGCACCGCCCGGAGCGTCCGCGAACGACGCCGCGAGAGTTCGCGCCGACTCGTTGCGCGTGGCCAGGGAGCCGGCGGGCCGGCGCAGGTCACGGGCCGTGTCCAGCACCTCGTCCCAGCCGCCTGCCACGCGGACCACCGGGTCCGGGCTGCGCCGACGCCGTCGCCGGCGGCGGGCCTTGAGCGCGACGACGACCAGCAGCGGCGTGGCCAGGACCAGCAGCGGGATCGCGGCGATCCCCGCGACGCGCACGATCCGCCACAGCAGCGCGTTGCCGTCGTCCTCCGCGTCGGGGTCGTCCGTCTGCGGCTGCTCGGTGTCCTCGTCGGGCGGGGTCACTGCGGCCGGCGGGGGCGGCGGCGGCTGCACCACCTGCGGGTTGGGCTCCGACGGCTTCTCCTGGTCCTCTTCCTGGGGCGTCTGCTCCGGGGGCGGCGTCGGGTCGAACGGCACCCAGCCGTACCCCTGGAACGCGACCTCGGCCCAGGCCTGGACGTCGTCGCCGGTGACCTCGACCGGCCCCTCGGGCGCCCCGTCCTCGGGGATGAACCCCATGACGACCCGTGCCGGCAGACCCATCTCCCGCGCCATGAGCGCCATCGCGGCGGCGTACTGCTCACCGTCGCCCACCATGAGGTCACCGCCGAGCAACGTGGTGATCCGGTCGGCTCCGTGGCCGGACAGCGACTCCGTGCCCGACACGTCGATGCCGTGGCTGAAGTACCCCTGCTCGGAGAGCCACGTGGCCAGCGCGGAGCTGATCTGGACCGGGTTGCCGGCATCGCGCGCCACGTCCGCCGCGGTCGCCGGGACGATGTCCGGCACGCCGGCGAGAGGCGGCTGTGCCACGTCGGACGCGGGTGAGCTGCCGACCTCGGTGTCGTCAGGCTCGCGCGGCACCACCACGTCGACGCCGTACTCGAGACCCTTGCGGAGCCCTCCGGTGAGCACCGCGGCGCCCGTCGCGTCGTTGTACCGCAGCGCGCCCGCGTCGTCGGGGTCGGCGAGGTCGATCGACGTGGCCTGCCCGACGGTGGGGAGCCAGACGCCTCCGAGCGACCCGATCGCGATGTCGACGTGCGCTCGGTCGCCCCGCACGTTCGTCTCGATCTCGGCGCCGACCCGACGGAACTCGCCGGAGGCCTGCGCGGACCCGTCGCCCGCGACGTTCCAGACCACGCCGTCGTAGCGGTCCATCGTGGCCAGCCGGATGCGGGCGTTCTCCGGCAGGCCGGTGACCGTGAACAAGACCTCGTCGGCGTCCTGCTTGACGAACTCGCGGAAGGCCGACAACGGGCTCGGGTAGTCCCGCGGGTCGAACGGCGGCACCAGCTCGTCGCGCACGACGAGCCGCTCGGTCCCCCCGGCCACCAGCGGCGCACCGAGCACACCCGCCCCTACGGCGACCGCCGTCAGCACGCCGGTGGCCACGATGCGTCGAGCACGCAGGAGGTCGGCCCGCCATGACGCCCACGGCAGCAGCACGAGCACGAGGACCAGGCCCGTGACCAGCGGCGCGACCGTCGGGCGGCGCATCCCCAGGACGATCACGGCGATCGTCGCCACGACGGGCACCACGGCCGCGGACGCCGCCGCGGAACCCGTGCGAGCCCGCAGCGTGACCGACACGGCGACCGCCGACCCCACCAGTGCCAGGACGTACATCGCGACCAGGAGCGTGCCGTCGGTCCCGATCGGTGGCTGCAGGGTCAGGACCTGCTTCCACGCCGAGGCGGCGGCGCGTGCCAGGTCGAGCGCCGTCTGCGGGGTCGGCACCACCCCGGCGACCGTCGTGCCGGGAGCGGCGAGCGCGCCACCGGCCAGCACGTACACGACGAGGAGCACGGCGACCACCGTGATCGCCGACCACCCGCGTGCCGCACCCAGCGCCGCCACGCCGGTGCCGAGCACGAGCCCGCCCACGAGCGCGGGCAGGGCGGTGAGGCCGCCGTACACCTCGAGCAGGGGCACCAGGGCGAGCGCCAGGGTGCCGACGAGGCACAGGACATCGACGACCGCACGGCCGACCGGGCGAGGGGTCACGCGGTCACCCGCCGGAGCAGGCGAGGCAGGTCGTCGAGCCGGCCGATCGTCGCGAGGCTGAGCGAGCCCTGCGTCCGCACCGACACCTCGGCACCCCGCTCGCAGCGCACGACCACGGTTCGCGTACCGGTGGGGACGTGCCGGGCGCCGAGCCGCAGGTCGGCGTCGCCGGGAACCGAGCCGGTCACGAGCATCGCGACCGAGGCCTCGGGCGCCTCCCGGACCACGCGGCGTCCCAGCAGGGTCACGCCCGCACCGCCGCTCGCCAGCACGATCCCGGAGCAGTCGTCGAGCAGCAGCGGCGGCGTCTCGACCCGGAGCCTGCCGGGTCCGGCGAGCACGACGAGGTCGCGCTCCTCGCGGATCGTCTGCACGCCGACCGACGCCAGGACGGAGACCGCCAGCTCCAGCTCGTCGTCGTCCGCGTAGTCGCGCGGGTCCGTGGCCAGCGCGAGCGCGGTCGTCGTCCGCCGGGTGTCCTCGAACTGCTTGACCATGAGGCTGCCGCGGCGCGCCGTGGTCCGCCAGTGGATGTAGCGCCGGTCGTCGCCCGCCACGTAGTCGCGCAGGGCGTGGAAGGACAGGTCCGAGTCGGACAGGTCCCGCGTCGACTGGCCCTCGAGGTCGCGCAGCAGCCCGGAGCTCGCCCCCGCCAGCGACACGAGCAGCGGATGGACGAACAGCTCGACCGGCCGCGTCCAGCGCACGCTGCGCCGCACGAGGCCGAACGGGTCGCCGCGGACGGAGCGGACAGGCCCRACGACGATGACCGCGCGCCGGGCCGTCGGGATCGCGAACAGGTCGTCGTGGGTGTGGTCCGGGCCGAGCCCGGGCACGGCGAACTCGGCGACCACCGAGCCCACGGGGAGCTCGACCCGGGACGGGAGGGACGGTCGGCGGGCGATGTTGCGCACCTCGACGCGCCCGAGGGCCCGCTCCCCCACCTTCACGCGTCGGTCGGCCATGTCGAGCGTGATGGCGTAGCGGGCCCGCCCGGCGGTCATCAGGAGGGACACGACGAGCACGGCGGTCAGCGCGGCGCCGACCGTCGCGAGCTCCAGCCACCCGAACCCTCTGCCCAGCACGAGGCCGAGGGCGGCGACGAACGCCACCCCCCACCCGACCGGCGAGACCCGCAGACCCACGGTCAGACCGCCCGCAGCGCCGGGGGTGCCGTGGTCTCGAGGATCCGGGCGAGGATCTCGATGGCCGTGACGCCCGCGAACTCGGCCTCCGTGTCGAGCAGCAGGCGGTGCGCCAGCACGGGCTGGGCGAGGTCCTTCACGTCGTCGGGGATGACGTACTCGCGGCCCGAGGCCGCCGCCCAGACCTTGGCGGTGCGCACGAGCGCGAGGCCGCCGCGCACGCTGGCGCCGATCGCGGTCTGGGAGTCGTCGCGGGTGGCCTCCGTGAGTCGCGCGACGTAGTCGAGCACCACGTCGTCGATGTGCACGGTCTGCGCGAGGTCCGCCATGGTCCCGACGGCCTGCGTGGTGATCCGCGGGGTCAGGTTCGTGGTGCGGTCCTTGGCGCCGGCGAGGATCTCGATCGTGGACGCGCGGTCCGGGTAGCCCAGCGACGTCTTGATGAGGAACCGGTCCAGCTGCGCCTCGGGCAGGCGGTAGGTCCCCGCCTGCTCGATCGGGTTCTGCGTCGCGATCACCATGAACGGCCGGCCGACGGGGTGCGTCACGCCGTCGACCGTGATGTGCCCTTCCTCCATCACCTCGAGGAGCGCCGCCTGCGTCTTGGGCGAGGCGCGGTTGATCTCGTCCGCCAGCACGACCGACGCGAAGATCGGTCCCGGGTGGAACTCGAACCGGTGCGTGCTCTGGTCGTAGATGGTGACGCCCGTGACGTCCGACGGCAGCAGGTCCGGCGTGAACTGGATGCGGTGGTGGCTGCCCTGCACCGTCGCGGCGAGCGCCTTGGCCAGCGAGGTCTTGCCGGTGCCCGGCGCGTCCTCGAGCAGCAGGTGGCCCTCCGCGACCATCGCGGTGAGCGCGAGGCGGACCGTGTGCTCCTTGCCGAGCAGCGCGAGACCGACGTTGGCGACCAGCGCGTCGAACGTCTCGGCGAACCAGATGCTCTGCTCGGGGGTCATCGGGTGGTTCTCCTCAGGTGTCGGGGCTCGTGGCCCGGCGGGAACAGGTGTGTCATGGGGTGGCGCCGACGGTGAACGAGGCCGAGGCCTCGGGCCCGGTGCCGCGGAAGTTGGTCGCGGTGACGACGACGGTCACCACGTCACCCGTGGTCGTCGGGCCGACGCGGTCGAGGCGCTCCTCGTACGGCGATCCGGTCGCCGTCTCGCATCGCGGGGGGCCGCCGTTGATGCTGAAGCACAGCCGGTAGGAGTCGATCCCGATCCCGCCGTCGGTCGGTGCCACCCACGCGGCGACGGCACGCGTCGGGGTCGCCGGGTCGTTCGGGGTGAGGGTCAGACCGGTGACCGCTCCCGGCGCCTGCCCCCAGGCGACGTCCGCGTAGCCCACGCCCTCGGTCCAGCCGATGCCCGTGCTTGCTCTCACCGTCGCCGTCACTCGAGCCCCGCGGAACGGCAGGTCCCAGCCGGAGACGTCGACGACCTGCGTCCGTCCGCTGAACGAACCCGACCTGCTGTCACCCCGGTCGCTGGTCAGCACCCACGTGTACGTCACCGCACCACCGCCGCCGTCGGGGACGTCGCTCCGGGTGATCGTGATCTCGGTGGGCCGCCCGCCCGTCGCGTTGTCGGTCACGTCGACCGCGACGTCCGGCCGGCCGGGAGCGGTCGTGGCGCGCGCGGACGCGGCCGCGCTCCAGCCGCTGGAGCCCGCGCCGTTCACCGTGCGCACCTGGTACGTGTAGTTGGCCCCACCGGTGAGGTTCTCGAACGTGTACGAGGTCCGGTTGCCCACGTCGAGCTCTCCCCCGTCGGGGAGCCGGATGACGTAGGCCTGGATGGGCGTGCCGTTGTCGTCGGCGCCGGACCAGCGCAGATCGATCCGGCCTGCGCCGACGACCGGGGTGGCCGTCACGGACGTGGGAGCGGTGGGTAGCCCGAAGGTCGCCGCCGTGGTGGTCCCCGCCTCGCCCCAGCCCGCCTTGTTCCTCGCCCGCACCGAGACGCGGTACGGGTACTTGGTCTGGGCCTGCTCGAACGTCATCTGCTGGGTTCCGGCCGCCTGCGGGAACGTGCCGCCGTTCGGCCCGTCCACGACGACCTCGTACTGCGCCACCGCGTCGCCGTTGTCCGACGGCGCCGTCCACGCGATCGCGATCACCCGGCCGAGCGTCGAGTCCGTCGGGGTCGCGGTCACCTCGGGTGCGTCCGGCGCGCGGGCGGGGACCATCGGCTGCGACGACGCCGACCACGCGCTCGGCTCCGGCGCGCGGTTGTGGGCGCGCACGCGGACCGAGTAGGCGGTCCCGTTCCGCAGGCCGCTGAACGTGTAGCTCGTGCTCGCGGAGGTGACCGACGCAGGACCCGCGGGCGGTGCGGGCGAGATCTCCAGCGTGTAGCTGCTCACGGGCGAGCCGGCGGACGCGGGCGCGGTCCAGGCCGCCCGGACGGAGCCGTCGCCGAACTCGAGCGTCGGCGCGCCGGGTGCGTCCGGGACGGCGTCGGGTCGGGCGCTGGCCGACGGCGGGCTGGGGTCCGACCAGTCGACGGCGTTCTGCGCCGCCACGGTGAACGTGTACTCGACGTCGTTGGTGAGGTTGTCGATCGTGCACGTGGTGCTCGCGCACTGCCGGACGATGTTCCCCGGGCTCGCCACGACGCGGTACCCGGTGATCGGGGCGCCGCGGTTGTCGGGCGCGTCCCACGAGAGGACGACCGTGCGGTCCCGCACCTCACCGACCCGCGGTGCCGTCGGGGTGGCCGGCTTCCCGCGGACGATGACGACGATGCGACCCTCGACCTCCCGGTCCGGGTCCCCCGTCACGTCCCGGACCCGGTACCGCGTGACCATCTGGCCGATGAAGCCCTCGGCCGGTCGCACGCTGACGGTGCTCGACGACGAGCCGGCCGTGCCGGCACCCGGCGTCTCGACGGACGCGCCGACGACCGTCATGGGCGAGTCCGGGAACGGGTTGAACGCCCCCGCGAGCACGTCGACCGTGCTCTGGCGGCCCTCGACGCCGTCCTCGATGGTGTGCGTCAGGAGCCGGACGGTGGGCCGGGTGCTCGCGATGACCCGGACGTCGATCGTGGCGTCGAACGACCCGGTCCGGCCGTACCCGATGCGTACCGGCAGCCGCTCCGTCGTGCCCTTCTGCGTGGTCTCGTCGGCCGCGATGCTGAGGATGCCGTTGGTGATGCCGCCGGTGAAGCCGACCGGGACCGCGGACGTGAGCGTGTAGGAGTACCGGCCGTCGGTGGGGCTCGCACCCTCGGGCCCGGTGGTGAACGCGCGCAGGTCGACGGCGACCGCTGCCTCCCCGGGCGCGACGTCGATGACCGACGGCGCGAACGTCGGCGGGTGGTCGTCGACCGCGTAGACGGTGATCTGCAGGGTGATGACCGAGGTCCGCGCGGAGGTGTCCCCGGGGCCCGACGAGTCGGTCACGGGCACCGTGATCGACGCAGGTCCCGCGTAGCCGGGTGCCGACCGGAACTGCAGCGTCGTGCTGTCCTTCACGGGGTTGGACTGGTCCGACCGGACGGCCGTCACGCCGAGCGGGTCGGCGATGGACGCCTCGCGACCGGGGGCGACCTGGACCTGCTCGCCCAGCGGGATCTCCAGCAGCTCCCCCGACGCGACCCGGAGCTCGGGCGCCTTGGGCCGAGGCGTGGGCGGGAAGAAGCCGAGGGCCGGGACCGTGATGAACGCGTACGAGGAGGCCGTGCCGGCCGGCGCCGTGGTGTTGGTGAGCAGGTACGGGATCGTCTGGGCGTGGTCGACGAGGGTCACGACGACGTTGCCGCGCTCGGTCACCCGGGCCACGTCGGACTGCGATCCGGGGACGGACACCGCCAGGTCGCTCAACGGGCCGCTCGGGTTCTGGGCGACCGCGAGGACGTCGACCGAGACCTCCGTGCGCCCGAGGGTGTCCAGCGCGGGGACGACGACGTCGCGGGCGATCGGCGGCAGCACCGGGGCGTCGTCCGCGACGGTCACGGTGAGCACCGCCGTGTCCCGCCCGCCGCGCTCGTTGGTGGCCGTGTACGCGATCTGCAGGACCGTCGGGGCGTCGGGCGCCTGGACGACGATCCGGCGACCCTGGACCTCGGCGCCGGTGTCGGCGGGCTCCAGGTCACGTTCGAGCGACAGCTCGCCGCCGCTCGAGTCCACGTCGTTGGCCAGCACCCGCACCTCGACGCGCTGGCCCGGCCTGACGGTCACCGCGTCGTCGCGTGCCACGACGGGCGCGGCCCCGGTGGGACGCGGGCTGATGCCGACGCGGACGGTCGCCACCGCGCGCTGGCCCACCCAGTCCTCGACCGCGTACGTGAACTCGTCGGTGCCGAGCTCGTCGGACAGGGCCGTGTACTCGAGCCAGTCCGGCCCGACCGCGGTGACCGTCCCCCGGACGGGCGCCTGGGCCGTGCCGAGGAGCGTCACGCCGTCCCCGTCGGGATCGATGCCGACCAGCGGGACGGGGATGCGGACCGTGTCGCCCTGGAACACGCGCGCGACCAGGTCGAGCGGTCGCGGCGGGGCCTTCGTGCTCGCGTCCGACTCGTGCACCCGGACCGTGACGGTCGCGGCGGTGACGTTGCCGGTCGCGTCCTGCACCGCGAACGTCGCGTGCGCCGTGAGCGGGGTCGCCGGTGCCTGGTACCGCAGCACGTCGCCCGACACGAAGAGCAGGCCTTCGCCCTCACCGAGAGGCTCCGCGAGATCGGCCAGCAGGGTGAGACGGTCGCCGTCCGGGTCGGAGGCCTTCTCGAGCACGGGGATCGTCACGACGCCACCGGTACGCACGCTCACCTCGACGTTCGGCACGACGGGCGGCTGCGAGACCGTCGACGGCGGGATCGGGTGCACCACGATCTCGCCCGTCGCCGTGTCCTGTCCGTTCGACACCGTGTAGCGCAGCGCCACCGGGCGGTCGAGGGTGCGGTCGGAGCGGATCTGGACCAGGTGGTGCTCCAGGATCGCGACGCTGAGGCCCGACCCGTCGGGCACCTCGACCGACTGGAGCACGAGCACCTTGCCGGCGGGGTCGCTGTCGTTCTCCAACGGGTCGATCGTGACCTCGCCGCCCGCGGGCAGGAAGGCCTGGTCCCGCACCGCCACCGGCGGCTCGGGGGTCTCCGGCCACGCGCGGACGTCGATCCGCGCCAGCCCGGTGGCCTGCTGCGGCGGCGCCGAGACGAGGAACTGCACGTAGTAGCTGCCCGGCCGGGCTGCGCTGAACGTGAACGTCCCGCCCTGCAGGTCGCTGGTGATCGTGGCGCCGACGGCGTCGTCGACGCCCGCCAGCCGCGCCGGCTCGGCCGACGAGCTGCGCACGGCGTCGAGCGGGTGGAGGGTCACGGGCTGGTCCACGTAGGTGACCGCGTGCACGGGGTCGATCTGCGGCGGCAGCGAGCCCGCAGGGCGCACGTCGACGTCGAGGGTGCCTTCCGTCGTCGTCGTGCCGTCCGACACCAGGAGCGTCACCGTCGTCCGGCCCAGCTGCGTGCCGTCGGCCTTGTACGTCACCGAGCCGTCCTGCCGGAAGCGCACCGATCCCGAGGTCGGGTCGGACGTCGCCCCGACCAGCAGCAGGTCGTCGCCGTCGGGGTCAGAGAAGTCGGCGAGCGCCTGGTGGTCCGCCTGCCCGCCCTGCTCGACCTGGAGCGCACCGGTGCGCAGCTGGACGGGTGCGGAGTCCGTGGCGGCGTCGTGGACCGTGAGCAGGACGGTCGCGGTCGACGGCGCGTTGGTGCCCTGTCCGTCGGTGATCGTGTAGGTCAGCTGCGCGGATCCCGTGGCGCCGGCGGCGACGGCCACCTGCAGGGCGCGACCGCCGTGGATCGCCTCGATGCGGCCGAACTCCGCGGGCAGCGGGTCGAACTCGGAGACCGCGAGGATGCCGCAGTCGGAGGACGAGTCGTTGTCGATGACCGGCAGGATCGTCGTCCGACCGGCCCGCACCCCGAACTCGTCGTCCGCGGCCGTCGGCGGCGCCGACTCCGTGGAGCACTCCGTGACCAGGTCCTGGGTGATGTCGGAGGTCTCGGTCTCCTCCTGGGCCTCGTCGGGCTGCTCCTCGGGCTCGATCTGCGTCCAGTCCGGAACCCGCAGGTCGGTGTCCTTCAGCGGCATCCAGAGTCGCCCGCGCAGCGTGTCGTTGAGCACGACGACCTGGCGGTTCACCCGGAACGCGAGGACGTCCGCGCTCGACATGTCCTCGAGGTTGCTGACCTCTGCCTCGTCGCCGTCGCACAGCTGCACGTACGAGCCGACGGGCGACGCCCAGGCGCCGTGGGCGCACCTGCCCACCTGCACCGGAGCAGCGGGCAGCCCCGACCCGTCGGTCGCGTGGGTGACCGTGTCGCCGCCGCCGAGCGGGACCTCGAGCAGCGCCGTGCGGCTGGCCACGAGCGCGCGGGACGACTGCGGCCCGGCCAGCTGGAGGGTCAGGTCGTCGCCGTCGAGCTCGGTCGAGCCCTGCAGCGTGCGGACGATGGAGCCGGACAGGACGACGGGCTCGTCGCCGACCGCGGTGAGATCGTCCACGGGGCCGGCGCCGACCTCACCCAGCGCCGTGACGCGCGGGGCACCGTCGACGAGGTCGATCCGGCTCACGGCACCGTCCTCGGGGGCCACCGCGAGCACCGCGCCGCTGCGCGCGACCACGACGGCTCCGCCCTCGCCGAGCTCGACGTCCGGGGTGTCCGTGGCGATCCGGAGCGACTCCAGCTCCGTGATCGGTCGCACGAAGACATTGCCGTCGCCGTCGACCACGGCGACGACTCCCGCCGCCATCGACACGTCCGCCCCCGGCACGGCGACCTGCGTGGTGAGCGTGACGGACGCGGGGTCGACGACCGCGAGCGAGCCAGACTCGAAGAGCAGCACGTCGCCGGCGTCCTGCAGCACGTCGAACGTGCTCCCCGACGCGGCCAGACCGCCGTTGAGCTCCTCGACCTGTGCGTTGTAGCGGCCCAGCTGCAGCTTGCTCGTCGCGGTGAGCCAGACGCCGCCGTCGTTGAGCTCCAGCCGGGCCAGCGGGAAGCCCTGGTCGAGCAGCGCGAGCACGAGGACGAGCACGGGGACGGTGACCACGGCCGCCGCCGTCGTCGCCCGCCCACGCAGCGATCCCCACGTCACGGCGCGCACCCCTGGGCGGGATCGACGGAGACCCGTCGGTCCGCGCGCACGATCGCGACCTCGACGCAGACCTGCCCCACCGCCTGGTCCGCAGGGACCGTCGCCATGGCGGCGTCGACCAGCGCGGGCTCGGGCTCGCCCGTCGCCTGCAGCACGCCCCACAGGTACTGGTCGCCGTCCTGCGGGTCGGGGTTCTCCCAGGTGAACACCACCGAGCCGTCCGCCTGGCGCGTGCCCTGCAGCCCGGCGGGAGCCGGGACGGCGTCCGTGATCCGCGTCGGGTCCGTGCTCTGGGAGAAGTCCGACGTCGCCGACGGGCCGTCGTCGGGAGCGCCACGCAGCGCCACGGCACCGATCGCGACCACCGCCGCCAGCACCACGACACCGGAGGCGATGCCCGCCACCAGGCGCGCACGCCCGCGCTGCTCGGTCTCGACC
>NZ_JBFUHU010000006.1:0-28205 GCF_056402235.1 Cellulomonas sp. P4_B5_2 | reverse complement strand
GCCGGGGGCTGCGGGCGCGGGCGGAGGTGTCCAACGGCGACGGCACGCGCACGACGACCACGGCGACGTCGTCCTCGCGGTGGTCCGCGAGCCGGGACAGCAGCTCCTCGCCGACCCCGGCGGCGTCGCGCGCGGTGACCGCGGCGGCGACGGCGGACAGGGCCGCGAGCCCCTCGCGCAGGCCGCGGTCGCGCCGCTCGATGAGCCCGTCCGTGTAGTAGACGATGACGTCGCCCGGATCGAGGTCGACGGACTCCGTGGTCCGGGGCGCGCCGCCGAACCCGATCAGGGGTCCGCCCGAGGCGCTCAGCTGCGTGACCGCGCCACCCCGCACGTGCAGTGCCGGCAGGTGGCCCGCGCGCGAGTACTCGAGCCGCCAGGTGTCGTCCGTGCGCGCCAGGGTGGACAGGACGAGGCCAGCCGGCCGCGGCACCCGCATGCCGGCGACCAGCTGGTCGACACGCTCGAGCACGGGACCCGGGGTCGTGAGGTCGAACATGTAGGAGCGCACCACGGAGCGCAGCTGGCCCATCGCGGCAGCAGCCTCCACGTCGTGCCCGACCACGTCCCCGATGACCACCCCGATGACGTCGGGGCTGATCTGCAGCACGTCGTACCAGTCGCYGCCCACCTGCGCGTTCTCGGAGTTGGGCGCGTAGTACGTCCACACGTCGAGCCCGTCCACCTCGGCCTGCTCCGGCAGCATCGCGCGCTGCAGCGTCTCGGCCAGCCGGTGCTCGCGGTCGTAGAGCCGTGCGTTGTCGATGACCATGCCGACGCGGCGGGCGGTCAGCTCGAGGACGGTGCGCACGGACGCCTCCAGCGCGCGCAGCCCACCGCCCTCGTGCGGGTGCACCGCGAGCACGCCGAGGACGCGGCGGCGGCCCGTCAGCGGGAACACCGCGACGCGTCGGTCGGCGGGGTCGACCGCGTCGAGCGCGACGCCCGCCTGGTGGACCAGCCACGCCGACGCGCTGCCGCCGCCGTAGGAGCCGTCGAGCTCGAGCTCGACCGGCCGGTCCAGCTCCCCGTCGAGGAGCTTCTGGACGAGGTCGGGGCCGCCGTCGCGGACGGGCGGGTGCTCGCCGTGCCTCGAGCCCTTGCCGGTCGGCGCGTGCGGCACGTCGATCCCGTCGGCCACCCGCAGACCGCCGTCGTTCAGGTAGAAGGCGGCCCAGCCCACCACCGACCGACGCAGCACCGCCGCGATCTCCCGCAGGGCGTGCGGGTCGTCGACGTCCATGAGCAGGTCCGACACCTGCGCAATGAGCCCGAGGCTGCGCCGCTCGCGCCGCTCGGCCTCCACCAGCGCGGCCTGCTCCGCGTCGTGCGAGAGCTGCTCGGTCAGGTCCTGCAGCGCGGCGACCCAGTGGGAGAGGCCCCCGCCGKCGGGGGCCGGCACGGGCGACAGGGTCACCCGGCACGCGAACGGGGACCCGTCGGCCCGGCGCAGGGTGAGCGTCTGGACGACCGTCTCCTGCGCGTGGACGGCTCTGCGCAGCCGCTCGACGTCGGCGGTCGGGAGAGCGTTGTCGCGCAGCACGTCCGCGTGCCGCCGACGAGCCTCGTCGAGGCCGTACCCTGTCACCCTCTCGAAGGCGTCGTTCACCCAGACGACGGGCAGGTCGTGCTCGGTCGCATCCAACAGGGCGATCGGGACGGAAGTTGCTCTGAGGGCGCGATCGCGCACGCCGACGAGAGCATGATCGGACAAGGGGGCAGCGTGGGAGTTGACCGCTACCACCTCCGATCGTCTAGCGTGCCGAACAGGCAGGTCGTCGAGAAGCCGGCGCCGCCCTGGGCGGTTGTCAGCGAAAGGAGCACCGTGCGCGACGGTAACAGCACCATCCCCGACGGGCCTGCGGACGCCTCGAACGCCGACTCCGGCGCCGGGATCGTCGGCGAGCCCGGCGCCGTCCACGTGATCGTCGGCACCGACGCCACCCGGATCGTGCTCTCGGGCGAGGTCGACGCCGACCTCGGCGCCGAGCTGCAGGAGGCGACCGCGGAGGCGGAGCAGGTGGGCCTGCCGATCGAGGTCGACGCCCACCACGTCACCTTCATGGACTCCTCCGGCGTCGCGTTCCTCGCACGCCTGTCCATCCGGTCCAAGCACCGGGTCCGGCTGCTGCGGGTACCGCCGACCGTGCGGTTCCTGCTCGAGGTCACCCGGATCGGTGAGCTGCTCGACGTCGTCGAGGGTGACGAGTCGCAGTTCCAACCGGTGGGCGACGGCCAGGGCTAGACACACGAAAGGCCCCCCGAGGGGGCCTTTCGCATGCTGGTCGTCAGGCGCCGAGCGTGTGCCCTGCCGAGCGGAGCTGCTGAGCGGCCTCGACGAGGCGCTGGGCCATGCCGGCCTCGGCGAGCTTGCCCCAGGCGCGCGGGTCGTAGGCCTTCTTGTTGCCCACCTCGCCGTCGACCTTGAGCACGCCGTCGTAGTTGCGGAAGAAGTGGTCCGCCACCGGACGGCTGAACGCGTACTGCGTGTCCGTGTCGATGTTCATCTTGATGACACCGTTGTCGACGGCCTCCGAGATCTCGGCCTCGGTGGAGCCGGAGCCGCCGTGGAACACGAGGTCGAACGGGTTCTCCTTGCCGATGACCTCGCCGACGGCCTTCTGGATGTCCGCGAGGATCGACGGGCGCAGCTTGACCGCACCCGGCTTGTAGACGCCGTGCACGTTGCCGAACGTGAGGGCCGTCAGGTAGCGGCCCTTCTCGCCCGCACCGAGCGCCTTGACCGTGGCCAGGCCGTCCTCGACGGTCGTGTACAGCTTGTCGTTGATCTCGGCCGTGTGACCGTCCTCCTCGCCACCGACGACGCCGACCTCGATCTCGAGGATCGTGCGGGCCGCGACGGAGAGCTCCAGGAGCTCCTCGGCGATGATCAGGTTCTCGTCGAGCGGCACGGACGAGCCGTCCCACATGTGCGACTGGAACGTGGGGAGCTTGCCGGCCTTGACCTGCTCGATCTCGAGCGCCAGCAGCGGGCGCACCCAGGAGTCGAGGTTCTGCTTGGCGCAGTGGTCCGTGTGCAGCGCGACGGTGATCGGGTAGCCCTTGGCCACCTCGGCCGCGTACGCCGCGAGCGCGAGCGAGCCGGCGACGCGGTCCTTGACGGTCGAGCCGGCCGCGTACTCCGCGCCGCCGACCGAGACCTGGATGATGCCGTCGGACTCCGCCTCGGCGAAGCCCTGCAGGGCGGCGGTGACGCTCTGGGACGACGTGACGTTCACGGCCGGGTAGGCGAACTTGCCCGCCCGTGCCCGGTCGATCATCTCGGCGTACACCTCGGGGGTGGCGATGGCCATCTGCTGCATCTCCTGCGTGTCGTGGGAGGGGTATCGGTTCGATTCTGGCACGCCTGGGGGTCGGTGGGTCCGGGACGTTCTACCCCCGGACGCCGGCGTGCTGCGCGATCCACGCGTGCATCGCGATCGCGGCGGCGGCCCCCGCGTTGATCGACCGCGTCGAGCCGAACTGGGCGATGTGCAGGACGTCGACGGCGGCCTCCCGGGCTGAGTCGGAGAGCCCGACCGACTCCTGCCCGAACAGCAGCACGCACGCGCGCGGCAGGGGGTACCCCTCGAGCGCCACGGAGCCGGGCAGGTTGTCGACGCCGAGCACCGGGAGGCCCTCGTCGGCGGCCCACGCCAGCAGGTCGTCGACCGTGGGGTGGTGCCGCACGTGCTGGTAGCGGTCGGTGACCATGGCGCCGCGGCGGTTCCAGCGGCGGTTGCCGACGATGTGCACCTCGGCGGCCAGGAACGCGTTCGCCGTCCGGACGACGGAGCCGATGTTGAGGTCGTGCGCCCAGTTCTCGATGGCCACGTGGAACGGGTGCCGGCGGGTGTCCAGGTCGGCGACGATCGCCTCGAGCGTCCAGTACCGGTAGGCGTCGATGACGTTGCGGCGGTCGCCCTGCGCCAGCAGCTCGGGGTCGTAGCGGGCGCCGGAGGGCCACTCCCCCCGCCACGGGCCGACCCCGACCTGCTCGCGCTCCTCGTCCACGGGCGCCACCGTAACCGTCGGCGACGCGGCCCGGTCCCTCCCGTCGGGTCGCGTCGTCGGCGCGCACACCGTCGAGCGGCACGAGACCGACCCGGTCCTGCGCGTCCTGCGCGTTGGTGGTGTGCCGGTCGCCGCCGGCGGGCACGGTCAGCACCTCCGCGCGCGTGACCTGGCGCGCTGTCCAGCCGCGCAGGTCGACGGCCACCTCGGCGTCCTCGTCGAGACCTCGGTGCGCCAGGAAGAGCGCGACGCGGCCGTGCTCCTCGTCCCAGGTGGCCGAGACGTCGACCAGGTCCACGGCGTCGAACGTCGCGGTGTCGTAGCGGTCGGACGTCACCGCCGTGCGCAGGATGACCCCTCGGGCGAGCGCCGCCATCCGGGCGAACGGCCAGAAGATCGACTGCCGCCAGGCCGGGCCGCCCTCCTCCGACCGGATGGGCGCGATGACGTTGACCAGCTGCGCCTGGTTGGCGATCTTCACGCGGTCGCCGTGCCGCAGCAGCGAGTTGAGGAACGTGCCGACCACGACGGCGTCGGTGACCGAGTACTCGTCCTCGATGATCCGCGGGTGCTCGCGCCACGCGCTGGTCTTCTCGATCACGTGCGGCTGGTCCTCGGTGTCCTTGCCGGTGGCGTACCAGACGTTCCACTCGTCGAACGAGAGATCGATGTGCTTCTTGTGCTTGCCCTTGGCGCGGACGGCGTCGGCCGTCGCCACCACCGACTCGATGAAGTAGTCCATGTCCACCGCGCTGGCCAGGAAGCTCGCGTGGTCGCCGTCGTGCTCCTGGTAGTAGGCGTGCAGCGAGACGTAGTCCACCTCGTCGTAGGTGTGCCCGAGCACCGTCTGCTCCCACGCGCCGAACGTCGGCATGCCCGAGTTCGACGATCCGCAGGCCACCAGCTCGATCCGGGGGTCCACCAGCCGCATCGCCTTCGCGGCCTCCTGCGCCAGCCGGCCGTACTCGTCGGCGGTCTTGGCGCCCATCTGCCACGGTCCGTCCATCTCGTTGCCCAGGCACCACAGCCGGATGTCGAAGGGGTCCTCGTGCCCGTTCGTGCGCCGACGGTCGGACAGCTCGGTGCCGCCGGGGTGGTTGGCGTACTCGACGAGCTGACGGGCCTCCTCGACCCCCCGGGTGCCCAGGTTGATGGCCTCCATGACCTCGACGCCCGCCAACCGGGACCAGTCCATGAACTCGTGCAGCCCGAACGCGTTGGTCTCCACCGTGTGCCACGCACCGTCCAGCCGCCGCGGCCGGTCGGGCCCGACGCCGTCCTCCCATGCGTACCCGGACACGAAGTTGCCGCCGGGGTACCGGATCACGGTCGCGCCGAGCTCCTTGACCAGGTCGAGGACGTCCCTGCGGAACCCGTGCTCGTCGGCCGCGGGATGCCCCGGCTCGTAGATCCCGGTGTAGACGCACCGGCCCATGTGCTCGACGAACGACCCGAAGATCCGCGGGGGAACCGGTCCGACGACGAAGTCGCGGTCGAGCGTGACGCGGGCGCGGGACATCACTGGCCGCCGAAGCCGGTGGTGGCGAACCCCTTGATGATTTGGCGCTGGAAGAACAGGAACACCACGACCAGCGGCAGGGCAGCGAGCACGGCCGAGGCCATGACCTGCGCGTACTGCAGGCCGTAGGCGCTCTTCACGGTCTGCAGCCCGACGGGCAGCGTCATCAGCGACGAGTCGCTGGTGGCGATGAACGGCCACAGGAAGTTGTTCCACGCCGCGATGAACACGAAGATCGAGACGGCGGCCAGGATGGGCCGCGACAGGGGCAGGACGATCGACCAGAACACCCGCAGGCGCCCGGCGCCGTCGATGCGTGCCGCGTCCTCGAGCTCGACCGGGATCTGGTCGAAGAACTTCTTCAGGATGAACACCATGGCCGGGTGGACCACCTGCGGCAGGATCACGGCCCAGTAGGTGTCGACGAGGTTGAGCGTGAGCATCTCGTAGAACAGCGGGACGATGAGCACCTGCGGCGGAATGATGATCGACGCGATGATCGCCCAGAACAGCCAGCGCCGACCGGTGAAGTCGAGCCGGGAGAACGCGTAGGCGGCGAGCGCGGTCACCGCGAGCGTGATGATCGTGATGGCCGTCGCGGTGAGCAGGCTGTTCCACGTCCAGAGCGGGATGTTGCCCTCGCGCAGCACGTTCGCGTACGCCTCGGTGGTGAACCCGTCAGGCGGCAGCCACAACACCGGCGTCGCCGCCGCGGACGTCTCGGTCTTGAACGACGTGGCGACCGCCCAGAGGAAGGGCAGCAGCCAGAACAGCGCGAGGATGATCAGGGCGACGATCGCGCCGATGCGACCGGGGCTGGCGAACCGCTCGCCGATGCGCAGGCCCGCCTTCTCGGCGAACCACCCGCGCTGCTTCACGCCGGCGCCGGCGGCGCTGGGCTGGGGGGCGACGGTGGTGGTCATCAGACACCCCTCCTCGTCGTCAGCCGCATCTGGCCGATCGAGATGATGACGATGATGGCGAAGAAGATGTACGCGATCGCCGAGGCGTACCCGAACCGGTAGCCGGTGAAGCCCACCTCGAAGACGTACTGGACGACCGGGCGGGTCACGCCGCCGGGTCCGCCCTGGGTCATGATGTAGATCTGGTCGAAGACCTTCAGCGAGGCCAGGATCTGCAGGATCACGATGAGCACCGTCGTGGGCCCCAGCTGCGGGACCGTGATCGACCGGAGCTGGCGCCATCGGCCCGCGCCGTCCAGCGCGGAGGCCTCGTACTGCTGCTCCGGGATGTTCTGCAGCGCGGTCAGGTACAGCAGGAAGTTGAACCCGACCGTCCACCACAGGGTCATGACGACGACCGCGAACATCGCCCACTGCGGATCCTGCAGCCAGGCGATCTGCTCGACGCCCACCGCCCCGAGCAGGTAGTTCACGAGGCCGAGCTGCGGGTTGTACATCCAGATCCAGAACTGCGCAGCGACGGTGGACGCGAGCAGGAACGGCATGAAGAACGAGAGCCGCCACAGCCACTGTCCCGGCAGCCCCTGGTGCACCAGCAGCGCCAGGATCAGCGCCACGATCACGAGCGGGACCGTGGAGAGCACGGTGAACCACAGGGTGTTCAGCAGCGAGCGCCACATGATCGGGTCGGCGAGGGCCTCGGCGTAGTTGTCGAACCCGATGAGCTCGCCGCCGGCACCCGTGATGCTCTCGCCGGTGAAGCTCAGGTAGAAGCCGTGGACCAGTGGCCAGATGAGGAACATCACGAAGACGACCACGAACGRGGCGACGAACGCCCAGCCGATGCGGTTGTCGCGCGCACGTCGTTCGCGCTCGCCGCGCCGGACCTCGTCGGGTGACGTGGTGCGAGGCGGGGCGCCGGTGACGTCGACGGCTGCAGAGGACACGTTCCGACTCCTTCGGGTCACACCGGGTTCGGCTTGGCCAGCTGGACGTTCACGCGGCGGACGAAGGCGGCGAAGCCGTCGGCCGGGTCCGAGCCGTCCAGGTAGACGCCCTGCACGGTCTCGAGGAAGTAGTTCTGGAAGTCGCTGCCCGACCCCGTGAACCACGCCTCCGGGTCGTAGTTGAGGATCTCGGCGGCGGCCGCGTAGTGCGCCTGTGGCTGGAGCGCCTGGTACTCCGCGCTCTGGACGACGGGCTGGAACCCGGGGATGTGCCCGGCCTCGGCCCACCCGAGCGAGTTCTGCAGCAGGTCGGCGACGAACTGGTAGCTCGCCCGCCGCTGCTCGGGGTCGGGGCTCGACTGGTGCGGCAGCGTGAACGCGTGCGAGTCGGCGTACGCGGCCGGGGTGCCGAACAGGGTCGGGATCGGCTGGGCATCGATCGGGAGGCCCGAGTTCTTGGCCGTCGGCAGCTCCCACACGCCGGTGAAGAACAGCCCGCTCTCGCCGGACATGAACTCCGAGACGGCCGTGCCGTAGTCGCCGTTCGGCGTGCAGATGGTGCCGTCGAGCAGCTGCTGGATGAACTCGAGCGACTCCACCGCGGCGGCGTCGTCGACCTTCGCCGTCAGTCCGGACAGGTCGAAGTCGGCGTCGTGCTGCTTGTACAGCGTGTAGAACAGCCGCCACATCTGGGCACCGTCGCCCAGGTACCCGTACGACAACCCGTGCTTGCCGGTGACCGCCTGCATGGCGCGGGCGACCTGGAGGAACTGGTCAGGGCTCTCGATCGGCGCCAGCTGCCCGTCTGGGCCCAGGACGTCCGCCTGCTCGGCGATGTCGACGTTGTACATCATGACGAAGGGGTGCGAGTCGAGGGCGATGGAGTACTGCTTGCCGTCGAGCCCACCCTTGGCCCAGACGCGCTCCAGGAAGTCGGACTCCYGCACCCCGAACTCCGCCAGCAGGTCCAGGTCCCAGGGGTCGAGCAGGCCGCCGGGCGCGTACCCGGCGACGCGTGACGCGTGCATGATCGCCACGTCGGGCGACCGTCCACCGACGCTCGCCATGGCCAGCTTGGTGTAGTAGGGCGCGCCCCAGGCCAGCACGGTCTGCGTCGCCTCGTACCCGTGGTCGAGGGCGTTCACCTTGTCGACCAGACCGGCCATGGTGATGCCGTCGCCGCCGCTGAGCAGGTGCCAGTACGCGAGCTGGTTCAGGCCGCTGGCGGAGGCCGTCGGCGCGCAGCCCGCGAGCGCCGACGCAGCGGCCACACCGCCGACTGCCGCCAGCGAGCCCATCAGCATCTGCCGGCGGGTGAGGCCCGGACCGGGCGGAGGGGGTGCGTCGGCGGCCGTGCGCAGCCGCGCAAAGTGGTGCGGTGCCATGCCCTCACTCCTTCGTGAGACACGCCTGACGTCCTCGTCGGCGTCGGGTCCGGCAGCCTTGCCGTGCCCGATCCGCATCGTTACATCGTTGGAACAGGGCAGCAACAGGTGGCGCACGCGACCCGGCCGGTGCCGGCGCACACGGTCCGCACATCCCGCCCACGGGCTGCCCACGGACGGCCCCGTACGCTGGGCGCATGCTGATGACGACCGCCCTCTCGGCCGCCGGACCCGTCGTGGCCCTCGGCCCCGACTTCCTCGACCCGCAGCACCTGATCGACTCGTTCGGGACGTGGGCGCTCATCGGCATCCTCGCGATCATCTTCATCGAGGTCGGCCTGCTGTTCCCGATCCTGCCGGGCGACTCGCTCCTGTTCACCGCCGGTGCGCTGGTGGCTCAGGACGACCTGAGCGTCAACATCAGCATCGGGGCCCTGGTCCTGCTGCTGATCGTCACCGCCTACGCGGGCACCCAGACCGGCTACCTCATCGGTCGCACGCTCGGCCCGAAGGTGTTCAGCAAGCCCGACTCGCGCTTCTTCAAGCAGCGGTACATCGACCAGACGTACGCGTACTTCGACAAGTACGGCGGCCGGACGCTGATCGTCGCGCAGTTCATCCCGTTCGTGCGCACGTACGCCTCCGTCGCGGCGGGCGTCGGCAAGATGCCGTACCGGCACTTCGCGTTCTTCAACGCGATCGGCGTGATCCTCTGGGCCGGCGGCGTCACGATGCTGGGCTACCTGCTGGGGAACATCACGTTCATCAAGGAGAACATCGAGGCGCTGCTGGTCCTCGTGGTCTTCATGTCGGTGGCGCCGGTGATCGTCGAGGTCTGGCGCAAGAACCGCAAGGAGAAGAAGCTGCGCGCGCAGGGGCTGCCGGTCGACGAGGCGGGCYGCGACCCCCGCTACGACGAGCCCGCCGAGCGCGAGGCCGTCGAGCGCAAGGCGTTCGACGCGTGACCCACCACGGCCCGCGGGAGATCCGCTCGTGGCTGTCCGACATGGACGGCGTCCTCGTGCACGAGGGCACCGCGCTGCCCGGCGCCGCGGAGTTCATCAAGGCTCTGCGCGAGGGCGAGCGCCCGTTCCTCATCCTCACGAACAACTCGATCTTCACCACGCGTGACCTCCGCGCGCGGCTGGCCGCGTCCGGGATCGACGTGCCCGAGGAGGCCATCTGGACCTCCGCGCTGGCCACCGCGCAGTTCCTCACGGACCAGATGCCCGGCGGCTCTGCGTACGTCATCGGCGAGGCGGGGCTGACCACCGCCCTGTACGAGGCCGGCTACACCCTGACCGCCGCGAAGCCCGACTTCGTGGTCCTGGGCGAGACCCGCACGTACTCCTTCGAGGCCATCACGCAGGCGATCCGGCTCATCCAGGGCGGCGCGCGGTTCATCGCCACCAACCCCGACGTGACCGGCCCGTCCGCGGACGGCGACCTGCCGGCCACGGGTGCGGTCGCCGCCATGATCAGCGCGGCGACCGGGCGGCAGCCCTACTTCGTCGGCAAGCCCAACCCGATGATGATCCGCTCCGCGCTCAACCGGATCGACGCGCACTCCGAGACCACCGTGATGGTGGGCGACCGGATGGACACCGACGTGGTCGCCGGCATCGAGGCCGGGCTGCGGACCTTCCTGGTCCTGTCCGGGTCCACGAAGCTGGCCGACGTGGAGGCGTTCCCCTTCCGGCCGACCGAGATCCTCGACTCGGTGCAGGACCTGATCGAGCGGGTCTGACTAGAAGCTGACCTCGGGCGCAGCGCGCACGCTGGGCTCGTCGACCTCGAAGTACTCGGCCCGCTCGAAGTGGAACATGTTCGCGATGATGTTCGGCGGGAACGACTCGACCTTGGTGTTGAGCTCCCGCACGTTCGCGTTGTAGAACCGGCGGCCCGCGGCGATGCGGTCCTCGGTGTTGGTGAGCTCGAGCTGCAGCTGCTGGAAGTTCTCGCTGGCCCGCAGCACCGGGTAGGCCTCAGCCACCGCGAACAGCCGTCCGAGCGCCTGGGTCAGCTGGTTCTCCTGGGCGGCCTGCTCAGCCGGGCCGGATCCGGGGGTGATGGCCGCCGACCGGGCGCGGGCGACCTCGTCGAACACGCCGCGCTCGTGGGCCGCGTAGCCCTTGACCGACTCGACCAGGTTCGGGATGAGGTCGTGCCGGCGGTGCAGCTCGACGTCGATCTGCCGCCAGGCCTCCTGCACCAGGTTCCGCAGCCGGACGAAGCCGTTGTACGTGGTGACGGCCCAGATGAGGGCGATCACGACGATCACGGCGATGACGATCAGGACGATGACACCGGTGCTCACAGCAGGCCTCTCGGAGGTCGGGCGGGTCAGGCGATCGTAGCGTCGGCTAGAGGGTCGGCGCGGGCGCCGGGTCGTAGCCGTGGTCGAGCCAGACGTGCCGCGGGATCGAGCGGACGACCGCCGTGAGCAGGCCGAGCCGCGACGCCAACCGGTCCAGGTCGGTGCTGCCGCTCTCCCACGACAGGATCCAGGTGCCGTCGATCCGCCAGGCGTTGCCGAGCGCGTCCGCCCGCAGCAGCCGCTCCATGAGCCGGGGGTGCAGGATCGCGTGGCCCACCCGCGCGTCCGACGCCGCCACGCGGTACGCCTGGTTGAACGCCTCGGACTCGAACTGCAGGTCCCGTCCGCCGAGCATCTTGACCAGCTTGGCGCCCAGGCCCTCCGGGGTGACCTCGACGGTGGGCAGGTAGGTGGGCAGCGCGACGGCGACGACGTGCGCAGTGTGCGTGCTCCGGTTCTTCCCGCTGCCGGTGGTCCACGAGTAGGTGAAGGAGAGCGCCGCGTGGGACTCGAAGGTGCCGCGCAGCACCTCCTTGGCGGTGCGGCTGCTCCCGACCCCGAACGGCTGGTCCCGCGACAGGTTCACCAGCGAGGAGTCGGCCTCCTGGTAGGTCCAGCCAGCGACCGACGCCCACTGCCGGAACCGCTCGTGCCGCTTGTGCTGCAGCCACAGGCCGAGGGCGAACACGGCGATGACCGCGACCCCGAGCAGCAGGACGCCTGCGACCTCCACGTGCTCAGGCCAGACCGAGGTCGGACAGGCTGAACAGGTAGTGGTACGGCACGCCGAGGGCCTCGATCTTGGCCTGCGCTCCGGTCGCGCGGTCGACGATGACCGCAACCCCCAGCACCTCGGCGCCGGCCTCGCGCGCAGCCTCGACGGCGGCGATCGGCGAGCCACCCGTGGTCGACGTGTCCTCCAGGACGACGACCTTGCGGCCCGCGATGTCCGGTCCCTCGATGCGGCGCTGCATCCCGTGCGCCTTGGTCTCCTTGCGGACGACGAACGCGTCGAGGTCCTGGCCCCGCGACGCGGCGGCGTGCAGCAGGGAGGTCGCGACGGGGTCGGCGCCGAGGGTCAGCCCGCCGACGGCGTCGATCTCCGCCGTGCCGAGCCCGACCTCCTCGAGCCTGTCGAGCATGAGGTGACCGATGAGCGGGGCGGCGCGGTGGTGCAGCGTGACGCGGCGCAGGTCCACGTAGTAGTCGGCCTCACGACCGGACGACAGCGTGACCTTCCCGTGCACGACCGCGAGGGTCTTGATGAGCTCGAGCAGCTGCTCGCGGGGCGTCGGGGAGAGGTCGTGGCTCACGGCGGTCAGGCTACCGGGCGGCCGGGGGCGAGCGGGGTGCCGACGAACGTCGGGAGCGAGGTCCGGACGGCGGTGACCACGTCGAGCATCGGCTGGATGTTCTCCACGCGGGTCGGTCCGTCGACCCACGCGAAGACCCAGCCGTTCGCGATACGCCACGACGTCCTGCGGCCCGGCCCGTCGAGGAGCTGCTGCATCAAGCGAGGGTGCAGGATCGCGTGCGCGGCACGGTCGTCGTCGGCGACGATCCGGAACGTCCGGTTGAACTCGGAGGACTCGAACTGGAGATCCTGGCCGCGGAACGCCTGGGCGAGCGCGGAGACCGTGCCTTCCGGCGTCACCTGAACCCTCGCCACGATCCTGCCGAGGGGCATCGCGACCAGGTGCGCGGTTCGCCGTCCGCCCATCGTTGCGCCGCGGGCAGGGACCGCCGTCCGGAGTCGGTCGCCCACCCACTGCCATCGATAGGTGAACGAGTACGCGGGCACGTCGTCGTCGCGGCAGGCGATGAGGTCGTGCACCAGCCGGCGGTGCCTGGCGGGTTGCTGACCGGCCAGCAGGCTCGTCGTGAACACCCGCAGGCGCGGGTCATCGTCGGCGATCTCCCACCCGTGCTCGGCGGCCCACGAGCGCACGCGCAGCTTCACCGGAACGTTCCAGCGGCGCCAGAGCTTGTCGCCTACGCCGATCACGCCGAAGATCACGACCCAGGGTCCGACCGTCCAGGCATAGTCGCTCAGCGAGAAGCCTGAGTCCACGAGCCGCGAGAACATCGCGCGATCGTAGTCACCGCCCCCGAGCTGGACCGACGGCCTCACCCGGACGGCTCAGTCGGTGGTGTCCGTGACCAGCTCGACGTCCTGCCCCTGGTAGGCCCGGCGGTAGCGGCCGAACGCGCGGACGGCCGAGCGGGGGGCGATGCGCGCGGCGGCCGAGAGGGTCCGGTAGCGCAGGCTCGGGGTCGACAGGACGGCACCGCGACGCACGTCGGCCAGGCCGGTGGCCACCACGTCCTCCGCGTTCAGCCAGGCGACCTCCGGGTACGCGGCCATGTCGATCTCGCCGCGCTCGTGGAACTCCGTGTGCACGAACCCGGGGTTCAGGGAGGTGGCCGTGACACCGGTGCCGCGGAGCTCGACGGCGAGGCTCTCCGTGAACACCCGCACCCAGGCCTTGTGCGCGGAGTACGTGCCGGAGGTGAGCAGGGCGGCGACGGAGGCGACGTTGAGGATGGCTCCGCGACCGCGCTCGACCATGGCGCCTGCGGCGGCGTGCGACAGGACCATGACAGCCGTGACCATGACCGCGAGCGCCGACTCCTCGGCGGCCAGGTCACCCGTGACGAACCGCTGGTTGAGCCCGAGCCCGGCGTTGTTCACCAGCAGCCCGATCGGCCGCTCGGTGGCGCGCAGCCGCTCGGCCACCCGCTCGACGTCGGCGCGGACGGACAGGTCCGCCACGAGCACCTCGGCGCGGACACCCGCGGCGGCCTCGAGCTGGGCGGCGAGGCGCGTGAGGCGCTCCTCGTTGCGGGCGACAAGGACGACGTCGTGCTTGGCCGTGGCCAGCTGCCAGGCGAACTCCAGGCCCAGCCCTGCCGACGCTCCGGTGATGAGTGCGGTTGCCATGGGCCCACCCTACGGAGACGGTCGGTCCCCGCGCGCGTTCCGAAGGTCCTGCCCCAGCCTGTGGACGAGCGGCGAGGGACCGTCAGGGGCGGCACGTAGGGTGTGCGCGTGACTGACGGGTGGGGTGGCGACGCGCCGGACTGGCCTCTCGACGAGGAGCCGCCGTTCGACCCGTTCTACGACGCCGCCCCGCCGGAGCACGAGCCCGCGCGAGGTGGCCGTTCCGCTCCCCCCGCACGGCCCGACATCCCCCGCGCGGTCGCCCAGGTGCTCGACCCTGAGACCGCCCTCGCCGCCGCGGCCGAGGTGCTGCGCAGCGTCTGGGGGTACGACGCCTTCCGCGGCGAGCAGGCCGAGATCATCGACACGGTGGTCCGGGGCGGCGACGCCCTCGTGCTCATGCCCACCGGCGGCGGCAAGTCCCTCTGCTACCAGGTGCCGGCGCTGGTCCGGCAGGGCACCGGCGTCGTGGTCTCGCCGCTGATCGCCCTCATGCAGGACCAGGTCGACGCCCTCTCCGCGCTCGGCGTGCGGGCCGGGTTCCTCAACTCGACGCAGCAGTCGTTCGAGCGTCGGAAGGTCGAGGACGCGTACCTCGCGGGCGAGCTGGACCTGCTGTACCTGGCTCCCGAGCGCCTGCGCGTGCCGGAGACGATCGAGCTGCTGGACCGCGGCACGGTCGCCCTGTTCGCCATCGACGAGGCGCACTGCGTGTCCCAGTGGGGGCACGACTTCCGGCCCGACTACCTGCAGCTGTCCATGCTGCACGAGCGTTGGCCCGAGGTCCCCCGGATCGCACTGACCGCCACGGCCACCGAGCAGACCCACGCGGAGATCGCCCAGCGGCTGCAGCTCGGGGACGCCAGGCACTTCGTCGCCAGCTTCGACCGGCCCAACATCCAGTACCGGATCGCGCCCAAGGACAAGCCGCGCGACCAGCTGCTCAACCTGCTGCGCACCGAGCACGAGGGCGACGCCGGCATCGTCTACTGCCTCTCGCGCAACTCGGTCGAGCAGACGGCGCAGTTCCTGGTGGACCACGGGGTGCCGGCGCTGCCGTACCACGCGGGGCTCGACCGGCAGGTGCGGGCGCGGAACCAGAGCAGGTTCCTGCGCGAGGACGGGATCGTGATGGTCGCGACCATCGCGTTCGGGATGGGCATCGACAAGCCGGACGTGCGGTTCGTCGCGCACCTGGACCTGCCGAAGTCCGTCGAGGGCTACTACCAGGAGACCGGCCGCGCCGGGCGTGACGGGCTGCCGTCGACCGCGTGGCTGGCGTACGGGCTGGCCGACGTGGTGCAGCAGCGGCGCATGATCGACACGTCCGAGGGCGACGCCGCCCACAAGCGCCGGCTGACCGCGCACCTGGACGCGATGCTGGCGCTCTGCGAGACCGTGTCGTGCCGGCGCGTCCAACTGCTCAACTACTTCGGCCAGCCGTCGCAGGCCTGCGGCAACTGCGACACGTGCCTGACCCCGCCCGAGTCGTGGGACGGGACGGTGGCCGCGCAGAAGCTGCTGTCGACGGTCGTCCGGCTCGAGCAGCGTGGGCAGCGGTACGGCGTCGGGCACCTGGTCGACATCCTCCGCGGCAAGGTGACCCCCCGCGTCACGCAGCTCGGGCACCAGGACCTGTCGACGTTCGGCGTCGGGCAGGACCTGTCCGACGGGGAGTGGCGCGGGGTGGTCCGCCAGCTGCTCGCGATGGAGCTGCTGGGGGTCGACACCGACGGCTACGGCACGCTGCGGCTGGCGCCGGACAGCGCGGACGTGCTGCGCGGGGCGCGCGAGGTGCGGCTGCGGCGCGAGACCGAGAAGGTCGTGAAGACCCGTGGGACGCGCGGCGCCCGGGCGACGGCGGCGGCGGACCTGTCGGACGACGCCCTCGAGCTCTTCGAGGTGCTGCGGGCGTGGCGCGCGGGCGTCGCCAAGGAGCAGGGCGTGCCCGCCTACGTGGTGTTCCACGACGCGACGCTGCGCGAGGTGGTCACGCAGAAGCCGACCTCGCTGGAGGCGCTCGGCGGGATCAGCGGGATCGGCGCGGCCAAGCTGGAGCGGCACGGACCGGGGCTGCTCGCGGCGCTGGCCGGCGTGGGCGAACCCGCCTGACGGACCTCAGGCGAGGGTTCCGGTCAGGCGCTGGAGCGCGACCAGGCCGTCCGGGGTGCCCGGCCAGTGGCGCACCACCGCGTCGGGGCCGGCGCGGCGGACCACGGACCGGAGCACCAGGGCGACGACGATCGCGTCGTCCGCGTACCCGATCACCGGGATGACGTCGGGGACCAGGTCGATGGGCATCGCGAGATAGCCCAGCAGCAGCCACAGCCGCACGCGCACCCCGCGGGGCAGGGTCGCGTCCGCGGCGAGCCGGCGCAGCAGCCGGATCACGTCGGGCAGCAGCCGCACGAGGTCCCGGAGTCGGAGCTCGTCGGGCCGGGTGAACCAGAGGGCGGCGATCAGAGCGAGCCAGAGCAGCAGCACCCCGCCGACGACGCCGAGCACCGCCCACGCCCAGTCCGGCACCGCCGCCCCGCTCACGAGGATCGGGGTGCGAGAGCGTCCGGCGGGATGCCGAACCGTCGTCGCTGGAGCTCGCGCACCTCGTCGGCCAGCTCCGGGACCGGGCCCTCGACCGCGATCCCGGGGGCGACGGTGGTGATCGGCAGGGCGGCGACCGGGGCTGCGGGGATGCCCCACTCCGCGAGCCAGGCCCCGGTCTGCGCCGACGACGTCGCGTAGACGATCCGGCCCAGCCCGACCCACGCGTGGGCCGCCGCGCACATCGGGCAGTGCTCGCCCGAGGTGTAGACGGTCGACGCGGCGCGCTCGTCGGGCGTCAGGTGGCTCGCCGACCACCGGGCGATCTCGAACTCCGGGTGCCGGGTCTCGTCGCCGTCCTTGACGCGGTTGCGGTCCTCGAACCGGACCCGCCCGGCGGCGTCGACCAGCACGGACCCGTAGGGCTCGTCGCCGTCGTCCAGGGCCTCCCGGGCGAGCTCGACCGCTCGCCTCAGGTGCGCCAGGTCGGTCTCGGTGAGCGTCATCGGGCCACCGTCGCGGCCCGGACGCGGGCGCGCAAGTCCTGCTGGCGGTGCGACCGAAAGTATCGCGCGGCGGACGAGATCTGGAGCTGGAGCGCCGGCCCGACGGTCCTCCGCGGCTGCACCCTCCGGCACCGGGTGACTTCCTGTCTCACCCCTGGGCGCGTCCCCCCGTCGGTGTTACGTTCGGCCGATAGTTGCGACGAGCAGACCGGACCACCCTCATGACCACCATCAGCGCGGACAGCGCAGCCGCCGGTCACGACGACGACGTCGCCCCCGACCACCCTGCGACCATCGCGCTCATCGCCGCCGAGGCGGGCGTGTCCATCCCCACGGTGTCCAAGGTGCTGAACGGTCGGACCGACGTCGCCGCCGTGACGCGTGCCCGCGTCGAGGAGGTCATCGACCGCCACCAGTACCGCCGCCGCCGGGCGCGCACGCAGACGGGCCCGGGCCTGCTCGACCTCGTCTTCCACGAGCTCGACGCCGGCTGGGCCGTGCAGATCATCCAGGGTGTCGAGTCGGTGGCGGGGCCGGCGCGCATGGGCGTCGTGCTCTCCGAGCTGGGCGGCGCGCACCGTCCTCGCCAGGAGTGGCTCGACGACGTGCTCGCCCGCCGGCCCCGCGGCGTCATCCTCGTCCTGTCCGACCTGGACGCCGCGCAGCGCCGGCAGCTGGAGACGCGGTCGATCCCGTTCGTCGTCGTCGACACCGCCGGTGAGCAGCCCGCCGGCGTCCCCACGGTCGGGTCCGCCAACTGGGCCGGCGGCCTCGCCGCGACCCGGCACCTGCTCGGGCTCGGGCACCGGCGGGTCGCGGTCATCTCCGGGCCCGTCGACGTCCTGTGCAGCCGCGCGCGGATCGACGGGTACCGCACCGCCCTCGACGAGGCCGGCATCGCCGTCGACCCGTCCCTGGTCCGGTACGGCGACTTCTTCGTCGGCGGCGGCTACACGCACGGCATGGACCTGCTCGACCGGCCGGACCGCCCCACCGCGATCTTCGCCGGCTCCGACTTCCAGGCCCTCGGCGTGATGCGCGCGGCACGCGAGCTGGGGCTGCGCGTGCCCGAGGACCTGTCGATCGTGGGCTACGACGACCTGCCGCTCACGGAGTGGATCGGACCCCCGCTGACCACCATCCACCAGCCGCTCCAGGAGATGGCCGCCACGGCCACGCGGATGGTGCTGGCCATGGCGCGCGGCGAGGTGCCGAGCAACCCGCGCRTCGRCCTGGCCACCGAGCTGGTGATCCGCGAGAGCACCGCGCCCCCGGCCACCGTCTGAGCGGCGGGGGTCAGCGGCCCGTGCCGTCGACCGCGTGGGGCTCGATCGCGGCGATCTCCTCCGGGGTCAGCGCGGGGGCGCTCAGCGCCTTGACGTTGTCCTCCAGCTGGGCGACCGAGCTGGCGCCGACGAGGGCCGAGGTGATCCGCTCGTCGCGCAGCACCCAGGACAAGGCCAGCTGCGCGAGCGACTGYCCTCGACCGGCGGCGATCTCGTTCAGCGCCCGCGCCCGGGACAGGTAGGTCTTGGACAGGGCGGTCGGCTTGAGGAAGTGGCCGACGGCCGCGCGGGAGTCCTTGGGGACGTCACCCGACAGGTAGCGGCCCGTGAGCAGCCCCTGCGCCAGCGGGGAGAACACGATGGCGCCGATGCCCAGGTCGCCGACGACGTCAAGCAGGCTCTCGGTCTGGCCCTCCGCCACGTTCTCCACGTGCCGGTTGAACATCGAGTAGCTGGGCTGGTGGATGAGCAGCGGGGTGCCCAGGTCGGCCAGCACCTGCTGCGCGGTCCGGGTCTGCGCCGGGGAGTAGTTCGAGATGCCGGCGTACAGGGCCTTCCCGCTGGTCACCGCGGTGTGCAGGGCGCCCATCGTCTCCTCGATCGGCACCGACGGGTCGGGGCGGTGGGAGTAGAAGATGTCGACGTAGTCCACCCCGATGCGCGCCAGGGACTGGTCCAGGGAGGACAGCAGGTACTTGCGCGAGCCGCCGTCGCCGTAGGGACCGGGCCACATGTCGTAGCCGGCCTTGGAGGAGATGACCAGCTCGTCACGGTACGGGCGCAGGTCTGAGGCGAGGATCCGGCCGAAGTTCTCCTCGGCGGACCCGTACGGCGGGCCATAGTTGTTGGCCAGGTCGATGTGCGTGATGCCCAGGTCGAACGCACGCCGCAGCACCGCCCGCTGGGTGTCCAGCGGCGTGGTGTCCCCGAAGTTGTGCCACAGACCCAGCGACAGGGCGGGCAGGTCCAGCCCGCTGCGTCCGGTGCGGCGGTAGGTCATGGAGTCGTAGCGGGCGTCATCGGCAGCGAAGGGCATGACAGAACGCTATCCGTAGGATCGCCCCGTGCTGCACGTCGCGTTCTTCGAGCCCCGCATCCCCGGCAACACCGGCAGCGCCATCCGGCTCGCGGCCGGCACGGGCTCCACGCTGCACCTGGTGGAGCCCCTGGGGTTCGACCTGTCGGAGGCCAAGCTGCGCCGCGCAGGGCTGGACTACCACGACCTCGCGCACGTGGTCGTGCACGAGAACCTCGAAGCCCTGCTGGCAGCCGTCCCGGGTCGGGTCTTCGCGTTCACCACCCACGCGACGCAGCACCACACGGATCTCGCGTACCGCGCGGACGACGTGCTGCTGTTCGGCCCGGAGCCGACGGGCCTCCCGGAGTCGGTCCTCGAGCACCCGCGGATCACCGCCCAGGTGCGGATCCCGATGCTCCCCGGTCGACGGTCCATGAACCTCTCGAACGCCGCAGCCGTCGCCACGTACGAGGCGTGGCGACAGCTGGGCTTCGAGGGCGGGGTCTAGCTCAGCCGAGGCGCCACTTCTGGGCGCCGGTGCCGTTGCAGTCCCAGATCTGGACCTGCGTGCCGGCGGTGGTGGACGAGCCCGGGATGTCCAGGCACCGGTTCGACGCCGGGTTGTAGTAGCCGCCGTTCTGCGGGATCCACACCTGCGCGCCCGTGCCGTTGCAGTCCCAGAGCTGGACCTTGGTGCCGTTGGCGGTGCCGCCGCCCGCGATGTCGAGGCACTTGCCCTGGACGCGCAGCGTGGTGCCGGCCTGCACGAAGGTCCACTTCTGGGCGACGGTGCCGTTGCAGCCCCAGATCTGGACCTTGTTGCCGTTGCCGGTGTTCTGCGAGCTGTTGTCCAGGCACATCCCGTTCGCGTTGGTGAGCGCGCTGCCGGTGCCGGTGGGCGGCGGGTTCGTCGTCCCCCCGCCGGTGAACGGCTGGATGATCAGGCCGGCCGCGCTGGGCGACCCGTCGTGGACCAGCGACTCGAACGCGCCGACGTCGTCGAACGCGAACGCGTACGCCTTGCCGTCGGCCATGTTGGCGTGCACGATCCGCGCGTACTGGTTGGCGGGGTTGCTCTTGTAGAAGGCCGACGCGTCGGTGCTCGGCTGGGTGTCGACCGTGCCGAGCGTGCCGCGGTTGAGGGCGGCGCACAGGGTGCGGGCGATCGGTCCGACCACCTGGTCGTTCGGCGCGTGCAGCGCCCCGTCGCAGCCCCACACGTCCGCGCTGCTGGGCCGGGCGAAGGACGCCACCTGCTGGCCCGAGCCGTTGGTGAACGTCATGGTGGTGCCCGAGGTGCGGCCGAAGTACTTGAGGTTCGGCTGGTCACCGAACGGCACGACCGTGAGCGTCTTGCCCGCGTAGGCGCCCCACGCCGAGGCGATGTACGGGTCGAGGTAGGTGGTGCTCAGCAGGCCTGCGCCCGCCGCCTTGCCGGGGGCGAGCACCCGCAGGACCGTGCCGTCGGCGCGCTTCACCACGGTGTTCGCCCAGCCGGGCTGCGCGGCGATCTGGTTGATCGTGTTGTCCCGGCCGTTGGCCACCAGGTCGCCGGTCCGCCGCGTACCGGACGCGCCGGTGACCGTCACGGCGTGCGGGACCGCGAACATGTCGACCTGCGAGCTGTTCAGCCACAGTCCGGCGTCGTTGTACGTGAACTCGCTCCAGTCGAACAGGATGCCGTGGTTGGCGTCGCCACTGGCCCACGGTGCCGGCTGCACCAGACCGTCGGGCGTGAGGAAGAACTTCAGCTTCTCCCCGAGCGAGAAGTAGACGCGGCCGGAGATGCCGCGCGGCACCTGGATCGTGGTGCTGCCACCGTTGCCGGGTCCGGCGATCGCGACGTCCGGCGCGGGCGACGGCGGGTTGGCGCCGGCGGGCCACGCGGTGAACGTGCCGCCCGCGTTCACGTACCCCAGGCGGCCGGTGGTCAGGTTGGTGCCGAGCACGTACACATAGACGGCCTCGCCGCGGCCGCTCGAGTTGGTGATCGTCAGCGGCAGCCGGTCGGGGCCCACCGCCTGCGCTCCTGATGCAGCTCCGACGACCGCCGTCGTCACCGCGACCGCGAGCGCACCGAGCGCCCCGATCAGCCTTCTGCTGGTCCCCATCGACCTGCTCCTCACCTCGTGCACGACGACGCGAGGAGGGTGGCCTCGCGCCAGTGTTGACACGTGTCAACCCAGTCGCAGGACCCTATGACCGCGGGAAGGCGATCCGCAAGGGGCATTCCCCCCGAACCACGCGCACCGCTCGAGTCGCTCAGCCCCCGGCGTGGCCGGCAGCGGGCTCTCCCGGCTGCGGCGGGCCGACGCGCATCGGGCGCATCATCTCGTTGTCCTCGTGCTCGACGATGTGGCAGTGCCAGACGAACTGGCCCGGCTGGCCGAACCGCATCCGGATCCGGATCACCTCGCCGGGATAGGCGATCACGGTGTCCTTCCACCCCTGCTCGTTGGGCTCCGGCGGCCGGGTTCCCCCGGCGGGCAGGACGGTCTGCGCCTCCTCGTCGATGACGACCGGCCCACGCTCGACGACCTGGAAGTGGACGTCGTGGACGTGGATGGGGTGCGCGTCGGCCGTGGTGTTGTAGATCTCCCAGAGCTCGGTCGTCCCCACCGCGGGCGCCTCGGTCACGGCCTCGCTCCACGCCGCGGTCGACCAGTGCCCCGCCGCGTCGACCGTGCCGAGCATCGCGGCGACGGGCGGCGGGTCCTGCGCCAGCTCGGGCGCCATCGACATCTCCTCCACCAGGGCCACGCGCCGGACGACAGTCGGGACCAGCGGTGCCACGGCGGGCAGCACGAGGAACTCCGGCGGTGTCGTCGTGTCGGGCGAGGTCGCCGCCACCACGCGCAGCTGCAGGATCTGCCCGGTGGTGTCCGGGTCGGCCACGTCGAAGTCCTCGTCGGGCTCGCCACCGCCGAACGGCTCGTCCGGCCCGACGTTGCGCAGCACCCACGAGCCCGCCGGCACGCCGGTGAGGTCCACGACGACGTCGGCGCGCTCGGCCGGAGCCAGCAGCAGGCGGCCGCCGAGGGTGTCGCTGACATGGACCGGAGCGGCGAGGAACCCGCCCTCGGTGCCGATCTGCCAGACGTCGGCGCCCGGGATCGCGCCGAAGTCGAGGATGAGGAAGCGCGCGTTGCAGCCGTTGAGCAGCCGGAGACGGTACCGGCGCTGCTCGACGTCGAGGTACGGCCAGGTGTGGCCGTTGACCATGATCGCGTTGCCGAAGAACTCCGGGTTCCAGATCGGTGGGACGTCGCCCTCGGGCACGTAGGGCCCCACGGTCCCGTCGAAGTACGCGCGGGTGTCGGGGTAGAACAGCGCGCCGTCGGCGGTGAACGTGCGGTCCTGGATCGCCACCGGGATCTCCCGGTAGGCGAGCGGCCTGGGGTCGGTGGCGCGGGGTGCCGGCCCGGGCAGGACGGCCCGGGTGCCGGTGCGGGCGTCGAGCACGGCGGCGTCGCCCTCGGGCCCGCCGCGCACGAGGTAGAAGCCCGCCGGGCCCGCGTAGACGTTGACGCGCGTCATGCCGAGGGTGTGGTCGTGGAACCAGAGTGTCGAGGCCCGGTGGTCGTTGGGGTACTGCACCGTGGCCGACCCGGGGCTCCACTCCAGACCGAACCGGGCGGCCGCCTTGGCGCGGAAGAACTCGTACCAGGTGCCGTGCGTCGCGTGGTCGGTCGGCAGGTCCGCCGCGTCCGGGAGGTACCAGGCCTCGGGGTAGCCGTCGCTCTCGTCGCCCACGCCGACCGCGCCGTGCAGGTGCGTCGTGGTCGGGACCGGCCCCAGGTACGGGCCGGGCACCTCCGTGAACGTCGGTCGGCCGTCGCGGCCCGCCTCACCGCCCGGCGGGTTCGCCCAGTGCAGCGTCGGGTCCACGGGGAGCAGGTGCGGCAGGTAGCCCCCGGCGTCGTCGGTGAGCTCGTTGACCCAGCGGACGCGGACGGGCCGGCGCCAGTCCGCCTCGATCGTCATGCTCGGCGAGTGGTGCAGCAGCACGGCGTTGCGGGCTGCGGCCGCCGTCGGCCCGTACGCCCAGACCGTCGTGGTGGGCAACGGGGCCGGAAGCACCTGCTGGACGACCTGACGGACCGAGACCTCGTAGACGTCGGCGTTCTTGCCCCCGCGCAGGACGGCCGTCCCCGCGCGGGGCATGACGGGCGGCACCAGCAGGGGTGTCAGGTACTTCGGCACCGACCGCGGCTCGAGGAGCGAGGCAGAGTCGTCGGCGGCGGCCTCGATCGCGAAGGGTGTGCCCCCGGCCGACGTCACGAAGTAGAGACCCAGTCCCGCCCCGGCGGCCTTGAGGACGGTCCGTCGCGTGACGACCATGGCGGGTGGGCGGGCGTCGGTGTTCATGGGTGCTCCTCGGGTCGTCCCTGTGAGACACACGGAAGACCGGCTGGACGCCTGCGCAACAGAATCGAAGGTCCCGATATCGGGACGTTTCGGACGGCACCGGGGCCGTGAGGCAGGATCGACGGGTGTTCACCACGCGCCCCGAGCTCACCGGATCCTTCGGCATGGTCGCCTCCACGCACTGGCTGGCGTCGGCCGTGGGGATGCGGATGCTCGAGGTCGGCGGGAACGCGTTCGACGCGGCCGTGGCCGCCGGGTTCACGCTCTCGGTGGTCGAGCCGCACCTGAACGGACCGGGCGGGGACGCGCCGATCCTCGGGTACCGCGCTCAGGACGGGCACACGTTCGTCGTCTGCGGGCAGGGCCCTGCGCCCGCGGCGGCGACGATCGAGGCGTACCGGGACCTCGGCCTCGACCTCGTGCCGGGCACAGGCCACCTGGCCGCCGTGGTGCCGGGGGCGTTCGGCGCGTGGCTCGACCTCCTCGCGCGGTACGGCACCCTCCCGCTGGCCGACGTCCTGACGCCGGCGATCGAGTACGCCCGCGACGGCTACCCGCTGGTCAGGGCCGCGTCCCGCACGATCGCGACGGTCGCCGACATGTTCACCGAGCACTGGCCGACGTCCGCGGAGGTGTACCTCCCGCACGGCCAGGTCCCCGCCGCGGGCGCCCGGTTCAGCAACCCCGCGCTGGCGGACACGTTCGAGCGGCTGCTCGCGGGCGGCGGCTCCACCCGCGAGCAGCAGATCGAGTCCGCGCGGAAGGCGTTCTACGAGGGCTTCGTCGCCGAGGATGTCGACGCCTTCCAGTCGGGCGTCGCCGTCCAGGACTCGTCGGGCCGACGCCACACCGGGCTGCTCCGCGCCGCCGACCTCGCGTCCTGGCGCGCCACCGAGGAGCAGCCGACGTCCTTGCGGTTCGCCGGACGGACCGTCCACAAGACCGGTGCCTGGGGGCAGGGACCGGTGCTCCTGCAGCAGCTGGCGATGCTCGAGGCACTCGACGTGGGCTCGCTGGTGCGGTCCCGCGACACGCTGGAGCTCGTGCACACGGTCGTCGAGGTGGCCAAGCTCGCGTTCGCTGACCGGGAGGCCTGGTACGGCGACGCCCGCGACGTCCCGCTCGAGACCCTCTTGTCCCCGGACTACGCGGCGGCGCGCGCGCGGCTCGTCAGCCCCGAGGCAGCCGAGGGACTGCTCCCCGGGTCGCCCGACGGTCGTGTCCCGCGCGTCGCCSCGAGCCTCTGGGGCTCCCGCACAGGATCGGCCCCGGGCATCGGGGAGCCCACCGTCTCGCCCGTCGGGCTCAGCCCCGGCGACACCTGCCACGTGGACGTCGTCGACCGCTGGGGCAACCGGGTCTCCGCGACCCCGTCGGGCGGGTGGCTGCAGTCCAGCCCCGTGGTGCCCGGCCTCGGGTTCGCCCTGCCGACGCGCGCGCAGATGTTCTGGCTGGAGCCGGGGCTGCCCAACAGCCTGGCTCCGGGCAAGCGGCCGCGGACCACCCTCAGCCCCGGCCTGGTGCTCGACGACGACGGTGCCGGGATCGCGTTCGGCACACCCGGCGGGGACCAGCAGGACCAGTGGACCGTGCCGTTCCTGCTGCGGCACCTGCTCGGCGGCGCCGACCTGCAGGCCGCGATCGACGCCCCCATGTGGCACTCGTCGCACGTGCCCAGCTCGTTCTACCCGCGCACCCACACGCCGCAGGGACTGGTCGCCGAGTCGCGGCTCGGCACCGACGTGCTCGACGCCCTCGCGGAGCGCGGGCACGCGGTGGAGACGGTCGGGCCGTGGGAGCTCGGTCGGCTGAGCGCGGCGGGCGTCCGGCCGGACGGGCTGCTCGTCGCCGCCGCGAACCCGCGGGGGATGCAGGGCTACGCGGTGGGTCGGTGAGCCAAGTCCTCCGATGAATTGACCGGTCGATGAGGGTTCGATGAGGGATGCGCTCCCGACCGGGCCCAGAGATCGGACCACTGCTAGCGTCGCCCGCATGCCCAATGTCGTGGATGCCCACCTTCAGGTGTGGAACCCGGACGCGGTGCACTACCCCTGGATGACCGCGGAGAATGCGGCCGTGCACCGCACGTTCCGGGTGCCGGACATCGACGACCAGCTCGCCGACGAGGGTGTGTCGTGGGTGGTTCTCGTGCAGGCCGCCGACAACCGCGCCGACTCGGAGCTCATGCTCTTCCAGGCGCTGTCGTCGCCCCGCGTCGCCGGCGTCGTGGCCTGGGTGCCCCTCGACGCCCCCGAGGACGCCGCCGCCCAGCTGGACAAGTGGCGGCGCGAGCCGATCGTCGGGATCGGCCACCGCGGGCACGACGAGCACGAGCCGGACTGGCTGCTCGGGTCCGCCGTCGACGAGAGCCTGACGCTCCTCACCGAGCGCCGGCTCACGCTGGACCTCACCGCGCACACCCCGGCGGCCCTGGCGCACGTCGCGACGCTCGCGGAGAACCACCCGAAGCTGACGATCGTGCTCGACCACCTCGGCGCTCCCCCGCTCGCCGCGCTGCGCAGCGGGTCCCGGGACGCCTGGACGCGCTGGTCCTCGCTGCTGGGCGCGGTCGCGCAGCAGCCCAACGTCGTCGCCAAGCTCTCCGGGCTGACCACCGCGGCCGGGGCCGGCTGGACCCCCGACCACCTCCGCCCGGCGGTCGACCGCGCGCTCGAGGTGTTCGGCCCCGACCGGCTGATGCTCGGCAGCGACTGGCCGTACGCCCTGCTGGAGGGCGACTCGTACGCGCACGTGTGGCACGGGCTGCGCTCGACGGTCGACCAGCTGTCCGACGACGACCGGGCTGCGGTGCTCGGTGGCACCGCCACGCAGGTCTACGGACTGCCGTTCGACTCGTACTGACCGCGCGGGCGCTAGGTTCGCTCCGTGTCACGATCCGACGACGTCGTCGACGGGGTCAAGCAGATGATCCTCGACGGACGACTCCAGGCAGGCGAGCGGCTCCCCGCGGAGAAGGAGCTCGCCGCCACCCTCGGTGTCTCGCGCGGTTCGCTGCGGGAGGGCGTCCGTGCGCTGGGCACGCTCGGCATCCTCGACTCCCGGCACGGCGACGGCACCTACGTGACGACGCTCGACCCCGCGTTGCTGCTGGCCCCGGTCGGGTTCATCGCGGACCTGCAGGACGACGCCTCCGCGTTCCACGCCGTCCGGCGGCTCCTGGAGACCGAGGCGGCCGGGCTCGCGGCCCTGCACATCGACGACGCCGGGCTCGCCCGCCTGCGCGTCGCGCTCGACGAGACGGCCCGCGCCCTGGTGCAGGTCCCGCTCGACCACGAGCGGCTGGTCGATGCCGACCTGGCGTTCCACGAGGAGGTCGCGCGCGCGTCCGGCAACCCGGTGCTCGCCGCGCTCATCGAGGGGCTCGCGGGCCGAGCCTCTCGGACGCGGCTCTGGCGCGGACTCAGCGACGTGGGTACCGAGGACCGGACCTTCGTCGAGCACGAGGCGATCCTGGCGGCTGTGGCGGCACGCGATCCCGACCGCGCACGGCTGCGGATGGCCACGCACCTGCTCGGGCTCGAGGACTCGGCCACCGGCGCGCGGGCGCCCTGGGACGACTAGCTCGGCAGCTCCACGCGCCGACCCTCGCCGAGATCCTGCAGGTCCTCGTCGGTCACCACGGCGAACGCCCCGTCGGGCAGCCCGGGCATGTTCGCGATGTCCGTCGCGACGGCGAGCAGGTCGGCCTCGGACTCGCCCGTGATGAAGAAGACGTACTCGTCGCCCAGCTCTTCGCCGTCGTCGTACACCTCGTAGCGGCCGTCCTCCTCGCCGACTCCCAGGGTCTCCTCGACGTCGTCGATCCACGGGAACTCGTACTCCCCGGGCGCGACGTCGGGGCTCGGGGTCAGCGGAACGTGGATCTCGACGATCGGCTGCGTCATCGCGGCAGGCTAGCGCCCGGGCGTCGAGTCGCGCAGGACGACCTGGGTGGGGACGTGCGTCAGGCGGGGCTCGTCGGACGCGTCAGCGAGCGCCAGCTCGGTGGCGGCGATGCCCACGTCGACCAGCGGGATGCGCACGGTGGTCAGCGCCGGGACGACGTCGCGCAGGGTCGAGATGTCGTCGAAGCCCGCGAGCGCGATGTCGTCCGGGACGCGGATGCCGGCCTCGCGCGCGGCGGCCAGGGCACCGAGCGCCATGACGTCGTTGACCGCGAACACCAGCTCCGGCAGCTCGCCGGCCCGCAGCAGCGTGCGCATCGCGTCCTCGCCACCCTCGTGCGTGAAGGCGCTGGTGATCACGGCGTCGGCGGGGACGGGGCTGTCCAGCTCGGTCAGTGCGCCGCGGAACGACTCGCTGCGCTCGCGCGCGGTCAGGTGGTCAGCAGGACCGGCCAGCACCGCGAACCGCCGGTAGCCGCGGGCGTGCAGGGCCTTCGCCAGGTCGCCGGCGCCCTGCGCGTTGTCCACGACCACG
>NZ_JBFUHU010000005.1:0-29653 GCF_056402235.1 Cellulomonas sp. P4_B5_2 | reverse complement strand
TTCTTGGCCAACGGCCACGCGACCGCCAGGGCGACCCCCGTCTTCTTCTTCGCCATCTCGCTCACCCCCTGGCCCGGCATCGGATCTGCTGGACCGACCCTGCCCCGGCCGCTCTCCATCGGCAACTGGTCGGAACCGGACGTACTCTCGACCGGATGATGCGTCCCACTGCCGCAACTGTCGGCGAGCTCCGCGCTTCCGGGCATGTCCACACGTCGGTGCGCGAAGAAGTCCGCACCAACCTCCTCGCCGCCCTCAGAGACGGCCGCGACCCCTGGCCCGGCATCCACGGGTTCGACGACACCGTCATCCCGCAGCTCGAGCGGGCCCTCATCGCCGGCCACGACATCGTCCTGCTCGGCGAGCGCGGCCAGGGCAAGACGCGACTCCTGCGCACCCTCCATGGCCTGCTCGACGAGTGGTCCCCGGTGATCGAGGGGTCGGAGATCGGCGAGCACCCCTTCGAGCCGATCACCGCGGCGAGCAAGAGACGGGCGGCCGACCAGGGCGACAGCCTCCCCGTCACCTGGCGCCACCGCGACGAGCGGTACGTCGAGAAGCTTGCGACGCCGGACACGAGCGTCGCGGACCTCATCGGCGACGTGGATCCCATGAAGGTGGCCGAGGGGCGTGCCCTCGGTGACCCGGAGACGATCCACTTCGGCCTGGTGCCGCGGGGCCACCGTGGCATCGTCGCCATCAACGAGCTGCCCGACCTCGCCGAGCGCATCCAGGTAGCGATGCTCAACGTGATGGAGGAGCGCGACATCCAGATCCGCGGCTACGTCCTGCGCCTGCCGCTCGACGTGCTCGTGGTGGCGACGGCCAACCCGGAGGACTACACCAATCGTGGGCGGATCATCACGCCGCTGAAGGACCGGTTCGGCGCCGAGATCCGGACGCACTACCCGACCGAGCTGGTCGACGAGGTCGCGGTCATCCGCCAGGAGGCCCTCCTCCACGCGGAGGTTCCCGACCATCTCATCGAGATCCTGGCCCGGTTCACCAGGGCGCTGCGGGAGTCGAGCGCGGTCGACCAGCGCAGCGGGGTGAGTGCGAGGTTCGCCATCGCGGGCGCGGAGACCGTCGCGGCTTCGGCTCTGCACCGGGCTGCGCGGCAGGGCGAAGACCACGCGGTCGCGCGGCCGGTGGACCTCGAGACCGCGGTGGATGTCCTCGCGGGGAAGATCGAGTTCGAGTCGGGGGAGGAGGGGCGCGAGGACGAGATCCTCGACCACCTGCTGCGCACCGCCACGTCGGAGACCGTGCGCGCGCACCTCCGAGGCATCGACTTCAGCCTCCTGGTCGACGCGATCCAGGGCGGGGCGATGGTGACCACCGGCGAGCAGGTGACGGCTCGCGACGTGCTGACCGGGCTTCCTGCGCTCGGGGAGTCCGAGCTCTACGACGAGATCTGCGAGCGGCTCGACGCCACGAACGACGGCGAGCGGGCGGCCGCGATCGAGCTCGCGCTGGAGGGCCTGTACCTGTCCCGCCGGATCAGCAAGGAGTCCGGAGGCGGCGAGACGATCTATGGCTAGACCGAATCGGCGCCTCAAGAGGTACACCCCGTACGTCGACGGGCCGGACCCGCTCGCGCCGCCGGTCGACCTGGCCGAGGCGCTGGAGGCCATCGGCCAGGACGTCATGGCGGGCTCCTCGCCCGAGCGGGCGATGCGCGAGTTCCTGCGCCGCGGCGGCCGGGACCAGGCGGGTCTCGACGAGCTGGCGCGACGGGTCGCCGAGCGGCGCAGGGCGCTGACGCGCGAGAACAACCTCGACGGCACRCTGCAGCAGGTCAAGGAGCTGCTCGACCGGGCGGTGCTCGCCGAGCGCAAGCAGCTGGCGCGCGACGTCGACATGGACGAGAGCGACCGGGCCCTGGCGCAGCTGCAGCTCGACAACCTCCCGTCCTCGCCCGCGGCCGCCGTCAACGAGCTCAACGGGTACGACTGGCGCAGCAGCGAGGCGCGGGCGGAGTTCGAGAAGATCAAGGACCTGCTGGGCCGGGAGATCCTCGACCAGCGCTTCGCCGGCATGAAGCAGGCGCTGGAGAACGCGACCGACGCCGACCGGGCCGCGCTGAACGAGATGCTCGCGGACCTCAACGGGCTGCTCGACGCACGGAAGCGCGGCGAGGACACCCCGGAGCAGTTCGACGACTTCATGGCGAAGCACGGCGAGTACTTCCCTGAGAACCCGCAGAACCTCGACGAGCTCCTGGACGCCCTCGCACAACGGGCCGCGGCCGCCCAACGCATGCGGAACTCGATGACGCAGGAGCAGCGCGACGAGCTCGACGCGCTCGCCCAGCAGGCGTTCGGCTCGTCGGACCTCATGGACGCGCTGGGGCAGCTCGACGACAACCTGAAAGCCCTGCGGCCCGGCGAGGACTGGGGAAGCTCGGAGCGCATGGACGGCGAGAACGGGCTCGGGCTCGGCGACGGCACCGGCGTGTTCCAGGACCTCGCCGACCTCGACGCGCTCGCCGAGCAGCTCGCGCAGTCGTACCAGGGCTCCCAGCTGGACGAAGTCGACCTGGAGAAGCTCGCGCGCCAGCTCGGCGACGATGCGGTCGTCGACGCTCGCACCCTGCAGCGGCTGGAGAAGGCGCTGAACGAGGGCACGATGCGGCGCGGCTCGGACGGCAAGCTGGCGTTGACGCCGAAGGCCATGCGCCAGCTGGGCAAGGCGGTCCTCAAGGCCGTCGCCGACACGATGTCCGGCCGCACCGGCGGTCACGACGTCCGGCGCTCCGGTGCCGCCGGCGAGCCGTCGGGATCCACCCGCCCGTGGGTGTTCGGGGACACCGAGCCGTGGGACGTGAGCCGGACGATCACCAACGCGCTGGCGCGCGGGTCGCGCACGATCCAGGTCGACGACGTCGAGGTCCAGGAGACCGAGGCGCGCACCCAGGCCTGTGTGGCGTTGCTCGTCGACACCTCGTTCTCGATGGCGATGGAGGGCCGCTGGGTGCCGATGAAGCGCACCGCGCTGGCGCTGCACACCCTGGTCACGAGCCGGTTCCGCGGSGACGACCTGCAGCTGATCGGCTTCGGGCGCACCGCGTCGGTCATGCAGATCGAGGCGCTCGTCGGGCTCGACGAGAAGTGGGAGAAGGGCACCAACCTGCACCACGCGCTCCTGCTGGCCAACCGGCACTTCCGCAAGCACCCGAACGCTCAGCCCGTGCTCCTCATCGTCACGGACGGCGAGCCGACGTCCCACCTGGAGTCGAGCGGCGAGGTGTTCTTCGACTACCCGCCGAACCCGATCACGATCGCCCTGGCGGTGCGCGAGCTCGACGGCTCGGCGCGCCTGGGCGCACGCACGACCTTCTTCCGTCTCGGCGACGACCCCGGTCTCGCACGCTTCGTCGACGCGATGGCCAAGCGGGCGGGCGGCACCGTCGTCGCACCCGAGACGGACGACCTGGGCGCGGCGGTCATCGACTCCTACCTGAGCTCGCGCCGCAACGGCGCCTTCGGGGGCTGGGGTCGCGACGACGAGTGGTGATCCGCTACTTGATCGCGCCCTGAGTCACTCCGGCCATCACCCAGCGCTGCGTGAACAGGTACACGATGATCGCGGGCGTCATGGCCATGAGGTAGGAGGCGAACGCGACGTTGTAGTTGCTGCTGAACTGGGTCTGGAAGATGTTCTGCAGCACCGGGAGGGTCTGCAGCGTGGAGTCGGCGGTGATGAGCGACGGCATCATGAAGTCGTTCCAGGAGGCGAGGAACGCGAAGATCGCGACGGTCGCGCTCATGGGCGCCATCATYGGGAACACGATGCGCCGGAACACCACCCAGGTGGTGGCGCCGTCGAGCCGGGCGCTCTCCTCGAGCTCCTCGGGAAGGCCCCGGATGAAGGCCGTGAACAGCAGGACGCTGAACGACAGCTGGAACATCACGTGCAGGAGCGCCACGCCGACGGGGTTGGCGAGGCCGACCATCCCCGTGAGCTTGACCTGCGACAGGGCGAGCACGGGGAACGGCAGGAACATCGCCGCCAGCAGGTAGAAGAACGACCAGCGGAAGAACTTGTGGTCCCAGTTGCGCGCGATGGCGTAGGCCGCGAAGGCCGCGAGGATGACGGTGCCGACGACGGTCACCGCGGTGACGAACACCGAGATGGCGAACGCGCGGGGGAAGTCGGTGAGCTCCCACGCCTGGACGAACCCGTCGACGCTGAGCGGGGACGGCAGGGAGAAGACCTGCCCGTCGACGGACTGCTCGGTGGTCTTGAAGGCCATCGTCACCGTCGCGTAGAGCGGCACGACGACGGCCAGCGTGCACAGGACGAGGACGAGGGTGGTGCCCCAGCTCGGGCGGTCCTCGCCTCCCTTGCCGAGGAAGCGCCGGCGGGGACGGACCGGTACCTGGGCGGGGGTCGTGGTGACCAGGGTCTGGGCAGTCATCAGAACGCGCTCCTTCCGCGGTTGAGGCGTAGCTGGATCACGGCGAGGACCACGGCGATGAGGAAGAAGATCGTCGCGTTGGCCATCTGGTAGGCGTAGTCGCCGCCGGTGAAGCCGGAGAAGATCGTCATGGCGACGCTGCGGGTCGCCGTGCCGGGACCGCCGTTGGTCAGGCCGACGATGATGTCGTAGGCGTTCAGGAAGTTCTTGAAGCCGATGACCAGGTTGATGACGACGTACCCCGCGACGAGCGGCAGGGTGATGGAGACCAGGCGTCGCAGCGGGGACGCGCCGTCCATCGACGCCGCCTCGTAGACCTCGGCCGGGATCGACAGGATCCCCGCGATGTAGATGAGCAGTGCGCTGGGGATCGCCTGCCACGCCGTGACGATGACGATCGTCACCCAGGCGAGGTCGGGGTTGGCCAGCAGKCTCTGCTCGAGGGCCGTGATGCCTACCGCCTGCCCGAGCTGCGGCAGCGAGTTGGAGAAGAGGAAGTTGAAGACGTAGGCGATGACGATGCCCGAGATGACCATGGGCAGCACGAACGCCGCGCGCAGCGCGACCTTGCCCCGGATCTTGGCGGTCAGGCCGACGGCAAGGAGGAACGCGAGGAGGTTCACCAGCAGCACCGTGACGAGGGCGAACCCGATCGTGAACAGGTACGAGCTGCGGATCGCCGGGTCCGAGAACAACGCCACGTAGTTGGTCAGGCCGATGAACTGGAACTCCCCGAAGCCGACCGAGTCGGTGAAGCTGAAGGTGATGCCCATGATCGCGGGCAGGGTGATGCAGAGCGTGAAGAGGACGAGCGTGGGCAGCAGGAACAGGTAGAACGTCCGGTTGACCCGGGGGCGGCTCGCCTTCATCGGCGGCGGTGCCACGACGTCGCGGCTCCTCGGCCGGGTGGCAGCTGCTGTGGCCATGAGATGTCTCCGTTCGATGGTCGAGGTCGTCAGGAACGGAAGGCCAGGCGCCGCCAGTCGGCGTCGAGGGTCCGCAGGATGGGCTCCGGGTCGGCACCGGAGGCGAGGGACTGCGCGTAGTTCTGCAGCGGGATCGACTGGGGGACCAGCTGCGACGCGCCCAGGTAGAAGGCCGCGTCGTCGTAGTACTCCTTGAGCTCCACCAGCGTCTCGTTGGTCACCGGGGCCGCGTCCTTGGTCACGCCGAAACCCAGCGCGTGGGCGTTGTAGGCGTCGATGACGTCGGGCTGCATGAGGAAGGACAGGAACTCCCGCGCCGCTTCCTGCTTGGTGGACTGCTCCGGGATCCACAGGGCGAGGTCGATGTTGACCCGGACCTTGCGGTCCGCCGGGTCGTCCGTCATCGGCAGGGGGAACGCACCGACGTCGAGCTCCGGGTTCGACTTCGCGATCTCGCCGATGGCCCACGGGCCCTGCAGGTACATGGCGGCCTCGCCGTTCGCGAACGCGAGGTTCCCGTCCCCGTAGCCGCGGCTCGCGGCGTTGTCCTGCGAGTACGGGACGAGCTCCTGCATCTGCTGGACCGGCGCGAGGAACTGCTTCTCGAACGACACGGGGGAGTCGGGCCCGACGTTGGTGCCCTGCCTCTTGAGCTGGTTGAAGAACTTCGTGGTGTCGACCGTGCCGCCGACCGAGTAGTCGAAGTGGCCCTGCGCGATCGTCCACGGGTCCTTGAACGTGCTGTACAGCGGGGTGACCCCGGCGGCTGCGAGGGTGTCGCACGCGGCGATGAGCTCGGCCCAGGTGGTCGGGACCGTCAGGTCGTGCTCCGCGAAGATCTGCCGGTTGTAGAGCACCGCCGCCGCCATCAGCGAGTACGGGATCACGCTGGTGCGGTCCGGGTACGTGGCCGTGACGTCGATGAGGGGCTTCAGCTCGTCGAGGATCCGGCCGGCCTCGGGCATGTCGCCCAGGTCGCTGAGCGCCCCACGTTCGACGTAGCGCGAGATCTCGAAGTTGTAGTTGAGGCAGCCGATGTCGGGCGGAGACTCCCGCACGAACGTGCCGGCCAGGTTCGACGCGGCGTCGTGGCGGACGCGCACCCGGGACTGGGACTGGTGGAACTGCTCGATGAGCTCGTCGAAGTACCCGATCACCTCCGGCTTCGACTGGTAGAAGACGATCTCCGTCGTTCCGGAGCCTGCGGGTCCGGCGCACGACGCGAGCGCGAGGCCGGCGCCCGCGACCCCGACGCCGCGAAGGAATCCCCGTCGGCTCAGCTCGGCCGACATGAGGGGTGTCTGGGACGTCATGCCTTCGCCTCCATTGGTGAAGTCATCGAACGGCAGGGTTGCCGTCAGTGGTCGCGTTGCAGCCAGACAGTGGTCTCCGCGGGCACCTCGTGGGCGTCGAGCGGCGAGCTCGACACGACCACCCGCCCTGCCGGCAGCGGCACCGGGGAGCTCCCGAAGTTGGTGACGGACGTCCAGCCGCCGGGTCGCGCGAACGCGACGACGCCAGGGGCAACTGGCGTCAGCCACTCCAGCGCCTCGCTGGTCTGCAGGCGCCGCCGCTCGGCCAGGGCTCGCCGGTAGAAGCTCAGGGTGGAGCCCTCGTCTGACGCCTGGGTCTCGACCGCGAAGCGATCGAAGTCGGCGGGGACCGGCAGGTGCGCCCGCTGGTCACCGAAGCCGAGCGTCGGACCCTGCGTGGCCCACGGCAGCGGGACCCGGCAGCCGTCGCGCCCCTTCTGCGCACCCCGGGAGCGCAGGAACGTCGGATCCTGCAGGACGTCCGCGGGCAGGTCGGCGACCTCCGGGAGGCCCAGCTCCTCGCCCTGGTACAGGTACGCGGAGCCGGGCAGGGCCAGGGTGAGGAGGGTCGCCGCACGGGCCCGGCGGCGGCCGCGCTCCTCGTCGGGGCGCGGCTCGGCGCCGTCGTGCAGGAGCCACGCGTTCAGGTCGGTGCCCTCGGGCAGCGCGTACCGGGTGGCGTGCCGCACCACGTCGTGGTTGGAGAGCACCCAGGTGGACGAGGCGCCGGACTCGCGGGCGAGCGCGAGGTTCTTGTCGATGATCGCGGAGAACGACGTCGCGTCCCAGCCGGCCTCGAGCAGGTCGAAGTTGAAGGCCTGCCCCAGCCCGTCGGGGGAGGCGTAGCGGGAGCGCCGGTGCGCGGGGACCCACGCCTCCGCGACGGCGGTGCGGGGCGGGTCGTACTCGTCGAACAGCCTGCGCCACTCGCGGTAGATGTCGTGGACCTCGTCGCGGTCCTGGAGCGGGTGGGCGCCTCCCCAGATGTCCGCGTCCAGCTCCGCCTGGCTGGCGAGCGGCTCGGTGAGGTCCTTGGCCAGTGCGTGCGCGACGTCGATGCGGAAACCGTCGACCCCCCGGTCGGCCCAGAACCTGAGCGTGGTGAGGAACTCCTGGCGCACCTCGTCGTCGGCCCAGTTCAGGTCGGGCTGCTCCCGGGCGAACAGGTGCAGGTACCACTCGCCGTCACCGACGGGCTCCCACGCCGGGCCGCCGAAGATCGACGTCCAGTCGCTCGGCGGGAGCTCGCCGCGCTCGCCGCGGCCCGGCCGGAAGACGTAGCGCTCACGCGCCCTCGAGCCCGGAGGCGAGGCGAGCGCCTCCTGGAACCAGACGTGCCGGTTCGAGGTGTGGTTGGGGACGATGTCGACCACGAGCCGGATGCCGGCGCCGTGGAGGGCCGCGCGCAGCTCGTCGAACTCCTCCAGCGTGCCGATGCGCGGGTCGACGGCCCGGTAGTCGTCGACGTCGTAGCCGCCGTCGGCCAGCGCAGACGGGTAGAAGGGGCTCAGCCACACCGCGTCGACCCCCAGCTCGCGCAGGTAGGCCACCCTGCTGGTGATGCCGCGCAGGTCGCCGATGCCGTCGCCGTTGGAGTCGGCGAAGCTGCGCGGGTAGATCTGGTAGACGACGGCCTGCCGCCACCAGGCCGCGTCCTGCTGCTGTGGGCCGGCAGACGTGCTGCCGGTTGCTGCCAGAGTCGACACCCGTTCCTCCGTATTGATGTAGGTCCTAAATTTAAGACCTGCCATTAAAGTGGCACCGTCGACCGAGGAGGTCAAGTGGTTGTCCGGACTCCGGTGGCGTCGCGGCACCTGCGCGACGCCAGCGCGCGGCTGGTGCTCGAGCACCTCTGGGACGTCGACGAGGTCACCGGATCGGCGTTGATCGAGGCCACAGGGCTCTCGCGGGCGACCGTGCACGACGTGTGCGACGAGCTCATCGAGCACGGCTGGGTCACGGAGCTGGAGAGCCAGCGCACCGGGAACGACCACCGCAAGGGACGGCCCGCCCGCCGGTACGCGTTCGACGCGCGCGCCGGGGTGGTCGTCGGCGTCGACGCCGGTCAGCACCGGATCAGCGCCACCGTGACCGACCTGCGGGGCGACGCGCTCGCGAGCACGGTGCTGACCGTGGAGCCGGAGGACGGGACCGTCGCCCGGCGGCTCGCCCTCATCGAACAGGCCACGTTCGCCGCCCTCGAGGACGCGGGTGCGTCGCCGCCGAGCGTGCTGGCGCTGGCGGTCGGTGTGCCTGCTCCCGTGGACCGTGACGGCCGCACCACGTTCCAGGACAACCCGTTCTGGGAGCTGATGAACCCCGACATCGCCCGCCACCTGCGCGACCGGCACGGCTGGACGACGCTCACCGACAACGACGCGAACCTGGCGGCGATGGCGGAGCACTGGCGGGGGCACGGGGCGGGTGCGCGGTGCCATGTCACTCTGCTCGCCGGCGAGCGGTTCGGCGCGGGCGTCGTCGACGACGGTCGTCTGCTGCGCGGTGCCCACGGCGGCGKGGGGGAGATGCGCTACCTGGACTTCGTCGAGGGGGTGGGGTCAGCCGACGGCATCGCGGCGGTGGTGCGCGCCGACGCCCGCGCCCAGCTGCACCGGCTGGACGGTCAGACCGGCTCGTCGCAGCTCCAGGACCTGGACCCCGCGACGCTGGACGCGGCGAGCGTCTTCGCGGCCGCCCTGGACGAGGACCCTCTGGCGGTCAGCGTCGTCGAGCACGTGGCGGCGCTCCTGGCGCGGGTGGTCGCGACGTTCGCAAGCATCTACGACCCGGAGCGCGTCATCATCGCCGGTGCCGTCGCCGAGTCCTGCGGGCCGCTGCTGGAGCTCGTGCGGCGCGACCTCGACCRGTACGTCGACCCACCGGGCATCGAGGTCCTCGCGTCGGAGCTGGGCCGCGACATCGTGACCGTCGGGGCCGTCAAGCGAGCCCTGGACCACGTGCGCGCGCATGCGCTGGAGATCGCACCGGCCAGGGTGCTCTAGAAGAAGGGCCACGGGAACGCCGGCATGGCGCCCGACGGACCGGGGAAGACGCCGTTGCGCACCAGCCGGTCGCAGCGGTCCGCCAACGCCTCCAGCTCCTCGCCGCTGAGCAGCTCGGACAGGGCCCGACCGAGGTCGCCGTCCAAGCCCGCGCGCACCCGCTCGACCCCCGCGACCTCAGGGGGGTCCAGCGAGTCGCCTCGCCATCCCCACAGGACCGTCCGCAGCTTGTGCTCGACGTGGAAGCTGACCCCGTGGTCGACGCCGTAGCGGTGGCCGCCGTGCATCGGCAGGACGTGGCCGCCCTTGCGGTCGGCGTTGTTCACGACGACGTCGAAGACGGCCATCCGGCGCAGCGCGGGGGAGTCCTCGTGGATCAGGCTCACCCGCCGGTCGTCCTCGTCCACGCCCTCGAACACGGCGCGCCAGCCGTCGCGGGGAGCCCGGACGAGGTCGACCGGATCCTGCTCGGGGTCGGGTTCCTGCCAGACCTGCACCATGCCGTGACCGAGCGGACCGTCGCGCAGGACGGTGGTCGGTACGACGTCCCACTCGAACGCCTCCGAGACGAGGTACGCGGCCGCTTCCCGGTTCGCCAGCGTCCCGTCGGGGAAGTCCCACAGGGGCCGCTCGCCGGCGACCGGCTTGTAGACCACCTGCGCCTCGCCGATCGTCGCGAGGAAGGTCGCGTTCGACGCGACCGTGATGCGCCCGACGAGCTCGAGCTCACCCGCGCGGAGGTCGGTCAGCTGCACACGTGGCCGTCGTCGATCGGCTGGCCGCACAGCGGGCACAGCGGCCGGCCCGACCGGACCACCTGCCGGGTGCGCTGGACGAACGCCCGCGCGGTCCCCACCGGCATCCGGACCAGGAGCACCTCGCTCGCGTCCTCGGGTTCGGGTGCCTCCTCCTCGTCGGTCTCGTCCAGCGGGAACGCCTCCACGACGACCTGCGCGGTCGACGGGTCCCACCCCAGGCGCAGCAGCCCCGTGCGGAACTGCTCCTCGACGGGCTGGTCGAGAGGCTCGTTGTCGACGAGCTCGGCGGGGGCGGCGGCGGGCACGCTGAACCGGTTGCCCTCGTCGGCCATCAGCGCGTCGAGGATCTCGTCGATCTTCTCGGCGAGCACGGCGGACTGCTCCTTCTCGAGCCCGACGCTCGTGTTCCGGGCGCCGTCGCGCACCTGCAGGTAGAAGGATCGGGAACCTGGGGGGCCGACGGTCCCGACGACGACACGGTCGGGCCAGTCGAACTGGTGCACAAGGGCCGGCATGGTGCCCATTTTAGGAGCGTGCAGCCGATTCCGGCCCGGCGCCGCCGCCCACCTGCGCGTCGCCGACCGGTCCGGCGGCGCCCAGCCACGAGAGGTCGCCGGAATCGGTGTTGGTGGCCACGACCTCGGGGCGAGTCGTCCCGTACCTGATGATCGAGACCGATCCGGGGTTGACGCCGAGGCGCTGGAAGAGGTCGAGACCCATGCCCAGCGCGTCCGCGAGGACGGACTTGATGATGTCTCCGTGGCTCACCGCCACCCACACGGCGCCGGCACCGTGCTCCGCCTCCAGCTCCGCGTCGAGCCGACGGATCGCCTCCACCGACCGGGCCTGCATGGTGGCCATCGACTCGCCGCCCGGGAACACCGCGACCGACGGCCGGGTCTGCACCACCGACCACAGCGGCTCCTGGGCGAGCTCCTTGAGCGGTCGCCCCTGCCACTGCCCGTAGTCGCACTCGACGATGCCGGGCTCGAGCCGCGTCCGCAGCGCGTGGCGCTCGGCGATGGTCCGCGCCGTCTGCCGGCACCGCGCCAGGGGGCTCGAGATCACCGCGACCACCGGCACCGCCGCGATCCGTTCGGCAGCGCGCTCGGCCTGGCTGCGCCCGACTGCGTCCAGATCCACCCCTGCGGCCCGACCGGTCAGGATCCCCGCGACGTTCGCCGTGCTCCGACCGTGCCGGACGAGGATGACTGTGGCCATGCCCTGGAGCCTAGGCACTGCGGGAACCAGGCGAGGTCGCGGAGGCTCACGGAACGGCGACGCGCGAGCGGGGTCTGACAGGGCGCCGCTATCGTCACCGGACAGGATCGATATCGTTATCGATCTGCCCGCCGTGAAGGAGATGACGATGACGATGTCGCCCGATCAGCTCACGTTCGACAACCCCGTCGAGCGCCACGCGCACATCAAGCCGCACGCCTCGTGGCAGCCGCTGCCGGGACTCGACGCGGAGCTCGACCCCAAGGCGGACCACGGTGAGACCAGCTACCGCGGTACGGGTCGTCTTCCCGGCCGCAAGGCGCTGATCACCGGCGGCGACTCGGGCATCGGTGCGGCGGTCGCCATCGCGTTCGCGCGCGAGGGTGCGGACGTGGCCCTCAGCTTCCTGCCCGAGGAGCAGGTCGACGCGGAGGCCATCGCGGAGCACGTGCGGGCGGCCGGTCGCACGGCGGTCCTGCTCCCCGGTGACATCCGGGACCGGGAGTTCTGCCGGTCCCTCGTCGCCGACGCGGTCGACGGCCTCGGTGGGCTCGACATCCTGGTGAACAACGCGGCGCACCAGGTCTACCACCAGAGCTTCGACGAGCTCGACGAGGCCGACCTGGACCGCACGATCCAGACCAACCTGTACGCGATGTTCTGGATCACGCGCGACGCCCTGCCGCACCTGGGCCCGGGCTCGACGATCATCAACAGCACGTCGGTCCAGGGGTACAACCCGTCGCCGATGATCATCAACTACGCGTCGACGAAGTTCGGGATCATCGGCTTCACGAAGGCCCTCGCCGCCGACCTCGCCCCTCGTGGCATCCGCGTGAACGCGGTGGCACCCGGGCCCGTGTGGACGCCGCTGCAGGTCTCCGACGGGCAGCCCACCGAGAAGCTGAACGGCTTCGGGGAGTCGTCGTGGCTCGGCCGGACCAGCCAGCCGGTCGAGCAGGCGCCGGCGTACGTGTTCCTCGCCTCGCCGGAGTCCAGCTTCGTCGTGGGGGAGGTCATCAACGTCAACGGCGGGGCGAACGTGCCGTGACGTGCGGGCCGCAGCCGAGGTCGCTGACCGTGGTTCCCGGCCGCGTGGGCCGGCACACAGGTCAGCCTTGTCCCGTGCGACACGTCGCGCGGTACGGACCCAGCGCGGAGGCGTAGGTCGCCCACTCGACCTCGGTGAGGTTGCGACCGGCGACCCGGCAGGCGGCCGAGCTGAGGTGGACGGGGTCGAGGTCCCACTCGGCGACGCCCTGGGCGACGGTGACCAGCACGGCGGCGCCGTCGGGGCGCAGGTAGCCCGGGTAGGTGATGCGAGTGCCGTACGGCAGCGAGGTGCCGACGGGCACGCTGACCTCCCGGTACCTGGGTGTGGAGCTCGGGATCGGCTCGCCGAGCCGGATCCCCGCGTCCACGTCGTAGACGCTGACGCTCTGGTCGTTGGCGGCGGCGATCAGGATGGTGCCGTCGTCGGAGAACTGCAGGTTGGAGATGGCACCGCGCGCGCCCGGCAGGTCCCGGAGCGTCTGCATGGTCCCGCTGTCGACGAGCGAGATCGAGCCGCGTCGGGCGACTGCGAGCAGTCCGTCGTCCCGCAGGGCGACCGCGTCGGCGCCGAGCCGTGCCGGACCGAGGGGCTTGCCGGTGCGGCCGTCGTACATCTGGAGGACCGTGGTCGTCCCGGAGTCCGCGGACACCGAGCCGGTCTGGTCCTGGATTCCGTCCTCGAGCGCGATCGCCACCAGCGAGCCGTCCGAGGTCGCGGACATGTCGATGACGTCCTGGTCGCGGCCGTCGATCGGGTCCGGATCCCACTCCTGCGCGTCTCTCCTGCCCTCCCACAGCTGCCAGCCGGTCATCACCACGTACGCGCGGTCGCCCGACGGGGCCGACCAGATCTCCCTGGCGTGGTCGRGCACGCGCAGGCCGCCCGGTACGTCCTGGCCGGTCTGCACGTCGATCGAGTGCAGGAAGTGCTCGCCCGGCACGTAGGCCGTGACGATGCCCCGGAACAGCCACTTGGCACCGACAACCGAGTCGGGCAACGCCTGCACCTGGCTGTCCGTGCGCGGGTCCCACACCGCGTACGACGTGAGGTCCGCCGTGCTCTGTGCGTCCGTGGGTCGGCGCGCGGTCAGGAACATTCGGCCGTCCGGGTCGTACCCGGCGACGGCCACGGAGCCTCGGGCCAGGAGCCGCGTCACCGGGCCGGACCCGTCGACCATCCAGCGCGTGATCACCGGCGCGCCGGCGCCGAACACGACGAGCTCGCCCTGCGAGACCGACAGCTCCCCGACGTCGCCCCGCTGGATGTCGAGCTCGACCCCGTTTTCGGCTCCGGTGGTGAGGCTGCGTTCGCGCACGACTCCGAACCGGTCGCCGCAGAGCACGAGGCCGGCCTCGAGAGCCACGGTGGCCCACGAGCACGAGTCCCCGCCGTCGGCTCCGAGGTCGGCCGTCCACGCGACCGTCCCGGTGGACGGCGCGGCGGCCAGCATCGAGGACGGTCCGATCAGGACGACGAGGTCGTCCCCGGCAGCGACGGCATGGTCATCGACGACGGCGCGCCTGCCCGGGAGGTGCTGGTAGACGGGCGACTGGTTCAGGGTGCCTTCCACTCCGCTGCGACGCCTCTGGGCGGACGGCGCCGGGGTGTCGATGGTCCGCAGCGTGACGAGCGAGGTCGGGTCGAGCACGCGGACGGGGCCGTCCGATGAACCCACGACGAGCCGCCCCGAACCGTCGAACGCTGCGGCGGCCTTCCCGGCGCTCTCGGCGGTCGCGAGCACGACGCCGTCCTCGACCCGCCACGACGTCACGGAGCCGTCGTTGCCCGCGACGGTCACGACCACCTCTCCGTGCGGGTCGATGGCTAGCCCACCCACTGGTCCGGTCGTCAGCGGGCCGAGGAGCCGCGTCCCGGTGGCGATCTCGTCGACGGTCAGGGACCTGCCGGCCTGGATCGCCACCCGGGTGCCGTCGTCGCTGACCCGCACGAGCGGGCGTGGCCCTTGGTCCGACGGCGCGACTGGATCGAAGGTGCGGATGATGGAGCCGTCGTCCGTCTCGATCAGCTGGGGAGCGCGGGCATCCACGACGACGATCGATGTCGCGGTCCCCGGGACGGTCGACCCCGCGATGCGTACGGCGTCGGGGACGCGTCGGTAGCTCACGAAGCCCGGGGCGGCGGTGAAGGTGCTCAGCAGCGCCGAGCGAGCGTGCGCGTCGCCGGGTGCGCGGCGGTAGGCCTCGACGGCGAGCAGGGCCGCCGCGTCGCGGTTGGTCGCCTGCAACGCGATCGACTGGTTGACCAGCACCTGCAGCTCGGCGGCGTCCCGCGCCCGGGCAGCGTCCGACCGGCTCACGCCCGCCACCGAGGCGGCCACGATCGCCAGGACGAGGACGGCGACCACGCCCGACAGGGCTGTCCGCAGCCGACGGTTCTGCCGGGCGTCGCGCGCCGCTCGCAGCGCGAGCTGGTCCTCGTCCGCCCGGCGAAGCGCCTGTGCCGCGTCGAGGAAGTCGCGCTCGTCGGCAGTCAGGTCGGGGTTCGTCGTCGTCCGCCACTCGAGGGCCACGTCCAGGCGGGCCCCTCGGTACAGCTCGCCGTCCGGGCGCCCGAGGGTGTCCCAACCGTCCGCGGCAGCGTTCAGGTGCCGCAGGACGCGCACGCCGGCCGCGTCGTCGTCGAGCCACGTCCGCAGACGGGGCCAGGCACGCACCAGCGACTCGTGCGCGATCTCGATCGTGCCCTCGTCGGCGGTGAGGAGGCGCGCCCGGACGAGGTCACTCATGACGCGATCTCGGCCACCGTCGAGGCCCAGGGCACGCACGGGTTGGCGACGGTGGATCGCACCGCCGTCGCCCGACGGCGTCACCAGGCGCAGCAGCAGGGCGCGGCACGTGGCACGGTCCGCTGCCGAGTACCCCTGGTACACGCGCTCGGCGGTCTGCGCGACGGCGGCGGAGATACCACCGGACGCCCGATAGCCGTCGACGGTCAAGACCGAACCGTCGCGTCGGCGCCAGGTCTCGACGAGGGCATGGGAGAGCAGCGGGAGCGACCCGGCACCGTCGCCGGCCTCGTTGACGAGCAGCTCGACCAGACCGTGCTCGAGCCGCAGGCCGGCCTGCCGGGCCGGTTCCTCGATGACGTCCCGCAGCTCGTCGTCGGTGAGCGGCCGGACCAGGTGCAGACCCTTCTCGGTCAGCTGCGCCAGACGGCGGTCGATGCTCAGCCCGGCGATCTGGTCGGCCCGCACGGTGACGACGACCAGGCGATCGTCGGTCGCGGCCGCGAGCAGGCGGCAGAAGTCGCGGACGACGTCCTCCCGGAACCCGCCGACGAACAGGTCTTCCAGCTGGTCGACCACCAGGGCCGACGTCGCCGGGGTGCTCCCGAGCGCCTCCCGGAGGGTGCCGACGGGGTCCGGGCCCGGCATGACGACCACGGGGGAAGCGCCGTGGCGACTGAGTGCCGCGGCCACGCCGGCGCGCGCCAACGAGCTCTTGCCGGCTCCCGACGGCCCCGCGATCACGAGGAGCGGGTGGTCGTGCAGGCGGGTGACGCAGACCTCGGTCTCGGCGGTACGACCGAAGAAGTTCTCGCTGTCGTCGACGCCGAACGCGGCGAGGCCTCGATAGGGGCAGTCATGGTGGCGGGCCGGCGCGGGTTCGACAGCAGCGAGCCTCGGGTCGTGGTGGAGGATCTGCTGCTCCAGGTCGGTCAGCTGTGCGCCCGGGTCGACACCGAGCTCGCTGACCAGGTGCCGGCGGGCGTCCCGCAGGGTGAGCAGGGCATCTCCCTGTCGTCCGCAGCGGTACTGCGCCAGCGCCAGGATCGCCCACCGCCGTTCGCGGAGCGGGTCCTGTTCGAGCAGCTTGCGGGCCTCGCTCGCGACCGTGCGGTGCTCGCCCGCGGCCAGCTGCGCGTCGAGGAGGTCCTCCTCGCAGGTGGACCGCAGCTCGTTCAGCCGCGCCACCTCGCTCGCGGCGCCGGACCACTCGCGCAGCTCCGTGAACGGGTCTCCCCGCCAGAGCGCCAGCGACCTACTGAACGCGCTCGCGGCGCGGTCCGGCTCCCCGGATGCGGCGAACGCACGCGCGCGGGCGACCCCCTCGTCGAACGTGTCGACGTCGACCTCCCCGGGCGGCAGGTCGAGCCGGTACCCGCCCTGGCAGGTGATGACCGCGCCCGTCGGCAAGGCCTTGCGCAGGTGACCGATCGTGGCCTGCAGCTGCTTCGGCCACGTGCCAGGTGGGTCCGGACCCCAGCTGGCGTCCGCGAGCTCGTCGAGGCTGACGGCGAGAGGGCGGCGCAGCACCAGAGCGCAGAGGGCCGTCCTCGCCCGGGGGCTCAACGACGCAACGCCATCGAGCTCGATCGGCCCCAGCACACGGACGGCCATCTCCGCAGTGTGTTCCCGCTGTCCGGGACGGTCAATCGCGCGCATACCGGGTGTATACCGGCGGAGCGACGGCCTGATACCGCCCGGTCCGACGGTCGTCGCATGAACCGATCACGACGTCCCCATGTCACGACCTTGCTGAGCTTCGACTTCGAGCAGGAACCGGAGCCGACTTCTTCGCCCGAGCCGCCACGACACGCTGCTCGACGCGCCGGCGCCGCGGCTGTGCTGGCGGTCTCGGCCTTCCTCGTCCTCCACCCGCCGGACGTGGTCGGGGGAACGCCGGTGCCGGAACCGAGCTCGTCGGCCGCCCCGTCGTGCGGGCTGGCGATCCCGTGCTCACCGTCCGGTGAGGTCGCGGCCCGGTGGGCGCAGGAGAGAGAGGCGGCGCGCCTGGCACGCGAGCGCTGGCTCGGTCGATGCCCGCCACACCCGTTCGAGTCTGGCCGGGTACCGGCTCCGTGCGGATCCGACGGAGCTCCGCCGACCCCGTGAGTCGACCCCTCAGTGGGAGACGGCCGCTCGGCCGCCCCGCGGATCCAGCAGCTCGGCCACCCACCGCATGACGTGGGCGACGTGCGGCCGTACGACGTGCCGACGCCGCGGCCGATCCAGCTCGGGCACCACCGGCGCCTCGGGCATCGCCGAGTGCGCCAGGTTCCAGGTGGCCCTCGTCCCGACGAACGCAAGTCCCTCGATCATCATGACCTCGCTACCAGTGAAACGGGTTATACCGGTAGTCTACGAGTGCGCTACCATCAAAACAAGATATGGAGGCAGCAGAATGCAGATGGTCCCGGAGCTCGTCGGCGGCGCGCTGTGCCTCGACATCGCGAACTCGGTGGACGGCCGCGTCCTCGACGAACCGGTGGACTACCTCGCGACGTACGCCGACCTGGTCGACTGGGTGACGCGCGCCGGTGGTCTGTCGCCCGCGGACTCGGACGCACTCCTGGCTCTCGCCGACGCCGACCCCGAGGCCGCCGCGCAGGAGCTGGTCCGCGCCCGCGCCCTTCGCGAGGCCGTGTTCGCCCTGTTCTACGGACGCGCGACGCACGGCCGTGCGGACACCGTGGCAGTCCAGGAGGCCTTCACCGACGCGCTCCGGCACGGCCGGCTCGCGCCGGGCGCCGACGACAGCCTGCGCTGGACGTGGGACCCGGACCTGCAGCTCCCGCGCTGGCTGGTCGCGCGGTCGGCGGTCGAGCTGGCGACGAGCGGCGCGCTCGGCCGGGTCAAGGCGTGCGCGTCACAGGACGGCTGTCAGTACCTGTTCGTCGACACCTCGAAGAACGGCAGCCGCCGGTGGTGCAGCATGGCCGACTGCGGCAACCAGGCGAAGTCGAAGCGGCTCACCGAGCGCCGCCGCGCGAGCCGTCCCGCTCAGGCCACCAAGCCGCTGCGGTAGGCCGCAGCGCCTCCAGCTCGCGCGGCGTCATCGCGCTGTCGGCCGCGACGGCAGGTGTTCAGTGCTCTCCGCGCACCTGCATCCACCGCGGCCGCCCGTCGGGATCCACGACGAGGTCGTACACCGGAGCCGCGAGCAGGCGCTGCCAGAGGGGGAGCTGCACGGCGTGGTGCGCCCGCAGCCGGCCGGGCGGGCGCGGGCCCGAGCGGCCGCCGTCGTGCCAGGCGTCGAGGGCCGCCGCGCTCGAACGGACGGCCTCGAACGCGTCGTCGGGGTCGATCAGCCCTTCGTCGTCGTCGCGATCGAGATGCTCGCGGCACAGCTCGAGCCGGAGCTCGCGCGCGAAGCGGCGGGCACCGTCGCCCAGACCCGCGGGGTCGCGCGGCTCCCGTCCGTCCCGGCGCGAGTCGAGGATCGCCGCGGTGAGCTCGGAGTCGTGGGTCCACGACCGACGGTTGAAGTTGTCGCTGCCCACGGTGGCCCAGACGTCGTCGATGACGCAGACCTTGGAGTGCACGTAGACGGGGTCACCGTCGTGGTTCTCGACGTCGACGACCTGGACGCGGTCGCCACCGGCGGCGCGCACGATCTGCAGGGCTCGAGCGTGGCCGAGCCGCACCGGCGGCAGGCCCAGGCGGGAGTCCTCGTCCGGAAACCGGGGGACGACCGCGATCAGGTGCAACCGGGGCTCGCGGCGCAGGGCGGCGGCGAACACGTGCGCGACCTCGGCCGACCAGAGGTACTGGTCCTCCACGTAGACGAGGCGCCGGGCTCGCCGCAGGGCCTTGGCGTACCCGCGGGCGGTGCTGCGCTCGCCGCCGGGCGCGAACGGGTACGCGGGACGGCGGTGCGGGTAGGTGCGCAGGAGCTGGACCGCGCAGGTGCCGGCAGCAGGCGGGTCCGGGCTCGGCGGCGGGAGCAGGCTGGGCCGTCGGTCCTCCCCGTGCGCCAGGTCCGGGACCACCTGCCACGGCAGCCGGGACAGTGCGGCCGGGTCCTCCCACCGCTCCCGGAACACGTCCTCGACGTCGCGGACGGCCGGGCCGCGGATCTGGACGTGGACGTCGTGCCACGGCGGCCGCGGCCCGTACTGGTGGGCGAACGGCACGGCCTGGGGATCGCCGCGGTGGTCGGCGTCGTCCCGCCTCCCGCGCGCCAGGTCGATCCCGCCGAGCAGGGCGACGTCGTCCGCCGGCCGCTCCGGGTGGCGGATGACGACGAACTTCTGGTGGTGGCTGCCGACGGCGCGTACGCGCTGGTCGAGCAGCACCTCGCCGCCGACGTCGTTGAGGCTCTCGGAGAGGTTGCGGTTCTCCTCGTTCGAGAACCGCAGGCTGTCGATGTGTGAACGCCACACCAGACCCTTGACGAGCGCGCCGCGGAGCACGGCCGCCGACAGCGCCTCGGTGACCGTCTCGCCACTGTCGGTCAGCTGTTCGTCGGGATCCCCGCGCCAGTCGGTGAAGAGCACCACGTCGTTCTGGCCCGCCCGTGCCAGCGCCTCGGCGAGGACGGCGAAGTACGTGTAACCGTGCACGAGCGGGCGCACCGCGTTGCCCTCGGTCCAGGGCCGGATCCTCGTCGCATCGTTGCCGCGCTGCGGTCCGGTGAGGAACCAGCCCAGCTCGGTGCGCCCTGCGGCGATCGCCGGCAGGCGCACCCCGGACCGGGTCGCGCGACGCAGGTGCGACCTGAGGCTGAGCGCGGTGAGCGCGAAGCGGTGCACGGGACAAAACTCGCACACGTGGCGGCGGCCGGCCACGCGCGAGACCGGCACCCGAGCTCGACCTCGCGACCTCGTGGTCCGCGGGTGCACGCGCTGGGCGAACGGGTGACGGGGCTGGCCCAGGTGCGCGCGCGTGCCGATGATCGTGGTGCACGACCTGCCCGCTCCGCCGTCATGACGGCGTTCGTACGGGCTCGACGAAGGAGTTCGCCATGGGCAGCACCCCCCGGTCCAGGTTCCCGCGCCGCAACCTGGTCGCGAAGGTCGGCATCGGGCTGGCCGTCGCCGTGGGTGCGGTCGGTGTGGCTGTCGCCCCCGCGATCGCCGACTCGGCGGTCGACGACGGCGGTGACCAGGTGGTCGTCTCGCCCACCGACGAACCGACAGCCGAACCGACGACGGAGCCCACGGAGGTCCCGGTCGTCGAACCGACCGTCGCACCGTCGGACGATGCGGCAGACGACTCCGAGGATGCCGTGGACGGTGCCGCCGACGCAGACGGGCCTCCGGCCGACAGCTTCGGTGCGTGGGTGTCGACGCAGGCGCACGAGGGCGGCGTGGACGGCCAGGCGATCTCCGAGGCCGCGCACGAGCGCAACGACGCGCGCCGTGCTGCCAAGGCCGTGGCGACGCCGAAGCACCCGCGCGACAAGTAGCGTCGATCGGCTCCTCCTTCACCGCCCCACGCCGACGTTCGGACGCCTGTCGGTCACGCTCGGTCGCGGGAGAGCAGCAGCGCCTCGCCCTGCCCGCCTCCGCCGCACAGGGAGACGGCCGCGCGTCCGTGTCCCCGCCGTGCCAGCTCAGCCGCGGCGTGGCCGGCCAACCGCGCCCCCGACGCCCCGATCGGGTGCCCGAGCGCGATCGCGCCGCCGTGCAGGTTCGTCTGCTCCAGCGGATAGGCGAGATCGCCGAGCGACTGCACCACCACGGAGCCGAACGCCTCGTTGATCTCGAGGAAGTCCACGGTCGACAGGTCCCAGCCACCCCGCGCCAGCGCAGCCGAGATGGCCGCCGACGGCTGCGAGTGGAGCGAGTTGTCCGGCCCAGCCACCTGCCCGGACGCACCGACGGTCGCGAGCCACGCGAGCCYGCGTTCCTCGACGACCTCCCGTGCCATCACCACGACGGCGGCGGCCCCGTCGGTCAGGGGTGACGCGTTGCCCGCCGTGATCGTCCCGTCGGCCGAGAAGGCGGGCTGCAGCGCCGCCAGCGACTCCAAGGACGTCTCGGGCCGAAGGCCTTCGTCCGCCGACACGACCACGGGGTCGCCCCGGCGCTGGGGCACCTCCACCGGCACGATCTCGTCGGCGAACACGCCGGAGGACGCGGCCTCGGAGGCCCGCCGGTGGCTCGCCACGGCCACGGCGTCCTGCGCCTCCCGCGGGATCGACAGCGCCTTGTTCCCGCGCTCGGTCGACGACCCCATCGACTCCCGGTCGAACGCGTCGGTCAGCCCGTCGAACGCCAAGGAGTCCACCGCCTGGATGTCCCCGTAGGTCCACCCCCGACGCGATCCGGGCAGCAGGTGCGGCGCCTGGCTCATCGACTCCTGCCCGCCGGCCACCACGATCGACGCCTCGCCGAGCCGGATCATCCGGGCGGCGTCGATGATCGCGGTCAGCCCGCTGAGGCAGACCTTGTTGATCGTCGTCGCCGGCACGGTCCACGGGATGCCGGCCTTCACGGCCGCCTGCCGGGCGGGGTTCTGGCCGGCGCCGGCCTGCACGACCTGGCCCATGAGGACCTGGTCCACGTCACCGGGATCGACCCCGGCCCGCGACAGGGCGCCGCGGATCGCGACGGCACCCAGCGATGCGGCGGACAGGGACGAGAGCGCGCCGTTCAGGCGAGCCATCGGCGTCCGCGCGAAGGACACGATCACGACCTCGCGGTCCGTAGTCATGAGAGCACCACCTCCAGTGGAACCATCGAGGTCGCCGCCAGGACCTCGTCGACGGACACCCCGGGCGCGCACTCCCGAAGGACCAGCCCGTCCGGGGTGACATCCAGGACCGCCAGGTCAGTGATGATCCGATCCACCACCCCGACCCCCGTCAGCGGCAGCGTGCACTCCGGCAGGATCTTCGCCGACCCGTCGCGTGCCACGTGCTCCATGAGGACCACGATCCGCTTCGCCCCGTGCACGAGGTCCATCGCGCCACCCATGCCCTTGACCATCTTCCCGGGGATCATCCAGTTGGCGATGTCGCCGCCGACGGAGACCTGCATGGCCCCGAGGATCGCGACGTCGACCTTGCCGCCGCGGATCATGGCGAAGGAGGTCGCCGAGTCGAAGTACGACGCGCCGGCAGCGATCGTGATGGTCTCCTTGCCGGCGTTGATGAGGTCGGGATCGACGGCGTCGTCGGAGGGGTACGGCCCCACCCCGAGCACCCCGTTCTCCGACTGCAGGACGACCGAGACTCCCGGCGGGACGAACCCGGGTACGAGCGTCGGAAGTCCGATCCCGAGGTTCACGTACGACCCGTCGGACAGCTCCAGCGCCGCCCGCGCCGCCATCTGCTCACGCGTGAGGCTCATGAGACCGTCCTCCGCTCGATGCGCTTGTCGGCGACCTCGGCGGGTGAAAGTGGGACCACGCGGTCCACGAAGATCCCCGGCAGATGGATCGCATCGGGGTCCAGAGTCCCGACGGGAACGAGCTCTTCGACCTCCGCGATCGTCACGGCGCCGGCCGCTGCGCACAGCGGGTTGAAGTTCCGCGCTGAGGCGTGGAAGACCAGGTTCCCGAGTCGGTCACCGGCCGCGGCGCGCACCAGAGCGAAGTCCGCAGTGATCGCCTCCTCGCGCACGAACTCGTGCGAGACCCCTCGCACGGAGAACGTCTCGACCGGCTTTGGGGGCGACGAGACGAGCACCGAACCGTCGGGGGAGTACCGCCACGGCAGCCCCCCGGAGGCCACCAACGTCCCCACCCCGGTCCTGGTGTAGAACGCCGCGATCCCGCTCCCACCTGCACGAAGACGCTCGGCGAGGGTGCCCTGCGGGGTCAGCTCCACCTCGAGCTCCCCGGCCAGGTACTGCCGCGCGAACTCCTTGTTCTCGCCCACGTACGAGGCGATGATGCGCCGGATACGACCCGCCTGCAGCAGCAGGCCGAGCCCCCAGTCGTCCACGCCGCAGTTGTTGCTCACCACCTCCAGGTCCTGGACGCCGGAGTCGAGCAGAGCGTGGATCAGCACGCTCGGGATACCGCACAAGCCGAACCCACCGACCGCGAGGGTCGCCCCGTCGGGGATGTCGGCTACCGCCTCGACGGCGGACTGGACGACCTTGTCCATTCTTGCCTCCTGTCGACGAGGTYATTGTGCGCCGACCGGTCGACACTCGCGCCAGCCCATGGGCACAAGGTCCCTTGCGGACTTACCCTGRCGGGACATCAGGCAATGGGGCCTAGCTTCACGAGAGCGACGGTTCCGCCACCACAACGGAGCGAAACATGTTGCGTGCAGATGTGTCACCCAGCCGTGCCCTGCCCACCCATCAGCAGGCGGAAGCGCTGCAGCTGGTGACCCCCGACGGCGTCCGTCGAGCAGACCCGGAGTACGACCCGTGGATCGCCGACGTCGACGAGGAGCAGCTCGAAGCCCTCTACGAGGACATGGTCGTCGTGCGCCGCTTCGACACCGAGGCGGTCGCGCTGCAGCGACAGGGACAGCTCGGGCTGTGGCCCCCGCTCCTGGGCCAGGAGGCGGCGCAGATCGGCTCCGCCCGCGCCCTGCGCAGCGACGACTTCGTGTTCAGCAGCTACCGCGAGAACGGCGTCGCGTACTGCCGGGGCGCCCAGCCGACCGACCTCATGCGCGTCTGGCGGGGCACCGCGCTGGCGGGCTGGGACCCGCGCGCGATCGGGATGGCGACGCCGCAGGTGATGATCGGCTCGCAGACCCTGCACGCCACCGGGTACGCGCTCGGCTGCGTCAAGGACGGCGTCGACTCGGTAGCCGTCGCGTACTTCGGCGACGGCGCCACCAGCCAGGGCGACGTGCACGAGGCCATGGTCTTCGCCGCGACGTTCCACGCCCCGGTGATCTTCTTCTGCCAGAACAACCAGTGGGCGATCTCCGAGCCGGTGGGCCTGCAGGCGCAGCGCCCGATCGCGGACCGCGCGGCCGGCTACGGCATCCCCGGCATCCGGGTGGACGGCAACGACGTCCTCGCGGTGATGGCCGCCACGCGCTCCGCCCTCGACCGGGCTCGACGCGGCGACGGCCCCACGTTCATCGAGGCGGTCACCTACCGGATGGGCCCGCACACCACGTCCGACGACCCCACCCGGTACGTGAACCCCGAGGACAAGGCGCTCTGGGCCGCCAAGGACCCGATCGCCCGGCTCGAACGGCTGCTGCACACGCGCGACGCGCTGTCCGAGGAGCGGACCTCCCAGATCAAGGAGAAGGCCGAGGCGTTCGCCGCGGCGATGCGCAGCGGCTGCTACGGGCTGCCGGTCCCCGAGCCGCTGAGCGTCTTCGAGGACGTGTTCGTGGACCCCACGCCCGCCCTCGAACGGCAGCGCAGCCAGTACGCCGCCTACCTCGCGATGTTCGACGAGGAGGCGTGATGACCACGATGACCCTGGCCGCGGCGCTGAACTCCGGCCTGCGGCACGCGCTCGACGACGACCCCACGGTGGTGCTCCTCGGCGAGGACATCGGCACCCTCGGGGGAGTGTTCCGGGTGACCGACGGGCTCCAGCGCGACTTCGGCGCCGACCGCGTCATGGACACCCCGCTCGCGGAGTCCGGGATCATGGGCGTGGCCGTCGGCCTGGCGTACCGGGGGTACCGGCCGGTCGTGGAGATCCAGTTCGACGGGTTCGTGTACCCGGCCGTCGACCAGCTGGTCACGCAGGTGGCGCGGATCCACTACCGGACCGGGGGCGCGGTCCGCATGCCGATCACCGTCCGGATCCCGTACGGCGGCGGCATCGGGGCGGTCGAGCACCACTCCGAGTCGCCCGAGGCCTACTTCGCCCACACGCCGGGTCTGCGCGTGGTCACCTGCGCGAGCCCGCAGGACGCGCACACGATGATCCGCCAGGCGATCGCGTGCGACGACCCCGTGGTGTTCTTCGAGCCGAAGCGGCGCTACTGGGTCAAGGGCGAGGTCGACGAGTCGTTCGACGACGTCCCGCTGCTCGACCGCGCACGCGTCGTCGTCGAGGGCACCGACGTCACGCTCGCCACCTACGGCCCGCTCGTCATCACCGCGCGCGACGCCGCACTGGCCGCGCAGGACGACGGGCTGTCGGTCGAGGTGGTGGACCTGCGCTCGCTCTCGCCGATCGACGTCGACACGCTTGAGGCCTCCGTGCGCAAGACCGGCCGGCTCGTCGTGACGCACGAGGCCCAGGCCAGCGGTGGTCTGGGCGCCGAGATCATCGCGAGCATCACCGACCGCTGCTTCGACGTCCTCAAGTCGGCCCCCGTGCGCGTGACCGGGTTCGACACCCCGTACCCCGCCGCGAAGCTCGAGGAGCACTTCCTGCCCGACCTCGACAAGATCCTCGATGCCGTCGACCGCGTGATGGGCAGACAGCACTCCCTGACCGGATGGAGGGCGTCATGACCACGATCCAGACCGTGACGCTGCCGGACCTGGGCGAGGGGCTCACCGAGTCCGACCTCGTGGAGTGGACCGTCGCCGTGGGCGACACCGTCGAGCTCAACCAGGTGATCGCCGAGGTGGAGACCGCGAAGGCGCTGGTCCAGCTGCCGTCGCCGTACGCCGGGGTGGTCGCCGAGCTGCTCGTCGAGCCGGGGGCGACCGTGCCCGTGGGGACCGCGCTGCTGACGATCGCGGTGGAGGCGCCGGTGGATGCCACGCCCTCGACGGCACCGACCTCGCAGCCCGCAACTGTGCCCGCGGCGGAGACCGACGCGGAGGCCGAGCCCGCCGCGCCCGAGCGGACCGCCGTGCTCGTCGGGTACGGGCCCCTGGTCGAGGGGTCGTCGCGACCTCGCCGCCGGTCGAAGTCGGAGGACTGGACCGCGGCGCACGCGGCCGCCGACGAGGTCGGTCTCGCCCTGGCGGGCGGTCGCATCGGGCCGAGGGTGCTGCCGCCGGTGCGCAAGCTCGCGCACGACCTGGGGGTCGACCTGAACAAGATGGAGGGCTCGGGCAAGGACGGGATGATCACGCGGGAGGACGTCCTCCGGGCGGTGTCCGGTGTGGACGTCTCGCCGGCGGCTCGGCGGCCCGACGCGTTGTCCGCCGCGCACCGCCCCGGCCTGGCCAGGCCTGTCGAGACGACGCCGACGCCCCGCCGCGACGAGTCCGCGCGCGAGGTCCGGACCCCGATCGCGGGGGTGCGCAAGCAGACGGCCGCCGCGATGGTGGCCAGCGCGTTCACGGCTCCGCACGCCTCGACGTCGCTGACGGTCGACGTCACGCCGACGCTCGACCTGCTGGAGGCGTTCGCGTCCGATCGTGCCCTGCAGGGCCACCGGATCTCGATCCTCACGCTCGTCGCCAAGGCGGTGACGATCGCGCTCGGTCGCAACCCGTCTCTCAACGCGCACTGGGACGAGGCTGCGGGGGAGATCGTCCAGTTCGGCTACGTCAACCTGGGCATCGCCGCGGCCACCCCGCGGGGGCTGCTGGTGCCGAGCATCAAGGACGCGGACCGCCTGCGGCTGCCCGACCTGGCGGACGCGATCGGTGCGCTGACCGAGAGTGCGCGGGCGGGGACGTCGACGCCCGCGGACCTGGCCGGCGGGACGATCACGATCACGAACATCGGGGTGTTCGGCGTCGACACCGGCACGCCGATCCTGGTCCCGGGACAGGCGGCGATCCTGGCGATGGGCGCGATCCGGCGTCGGCCGTGGGAGTTCCAGGACCAGCTCGCGCTGCGCAGCGTGATGACGCTCAGCCTGTCGTTCGACCACCGGCTGGTGGACGGGGCCGAGGCCGCGCGGTTCCTCGCCGACGTGGGGGCGATCCTCGCGCGGCCCGGGGTCGCCCTCAGCATGGTCTAGGCCTCGCGAGGGGGCCGATGAGCTACGTCGACCTCATCGGCCGAGGGCGGCCAGCGCCATCTGCTCCAGCACTGCCCGTGTGCGGGCCGCCGTCACCGACCGCGCGCTGTGCGGGGTCGAGTTGAGCAGCCCGAACGTCGCCTGGGCCCGCAGGCGCAGCTCGGCGCGGTCGGTGGTCGGGCTGAGCCGCGCGAGCACGTCGACCCACAGCTCGATGTAGCGACGCTGCAGGTCACGGACCGACTCGCGGTCCTGCGGGCCGAGCGCGGGCAGGCTCCGGTCCTGCACGCGGATCACGTCGGGGTCGCGCAGCGCGAAGTCGACGTGGAACCGCACGAGCGCGCGCAGGGCTGCGGAGGCGTCGTCCCCGGCCGAGTCGACGACCGAGCGGCCGCCGTCCAGCAGCCCCTGGCTGACCCCGACGAGCAGCGCCGCGAGCACGGCCTGCTTGCTGGGGAAGTGGCGGTAGACGGCGGGCCCGCTGACGCCGACCGACGAGCCCAGGTCCTCGATCGAGACCCCGTCGAACCCGTGGCCGGCGAACAGCCGGGCGGCCTCCGACAGCAGCGCGCTGCGGCGTTCGGCCTTGGCGCGGACGCGGGCGGTCGTGGGGGCCTCGGACATCGACTCGCGCTCCTCCATGGACAACGACGTGATCGAACACTAGCCTCCTTTCAGTTAGTAATCACTAACTCAGTTCGTCTCTCCCACCACCCCCGTGGAGACAGCGTCGATGGAGATGCTCAGCACGACGGCCGACCCCGCGGCGGACGCGTTCGTCGCGAACGAACGGGCCCAGCGCGCCCTCGTCGCCGAGCTCCGGGACCGGCTGCGCACCGCGGCCGAGGGCGGTCCGCTGCGCTCGCGGGAGCGGCACGTGGCCCGCGGCAAGCTGCTGCCGCGGGAGCGGATCGACGTGCTGCTCGACGACGGGAGCCCGTTCCTCGAGGTCGCACCGCTGGCGGCGCACGAGCTCTACGACGGCGAGGCCCCGGGCGCCGGGGTGATCGCGGGGATCGGACTGGTGCACGGCCGGCATGTCATGGTCCTGTCCAACGACGCGACCGTGAAGGGCGGCACGTACTACCCGCTGACGGTGAAGAAGCACCTGCGCGCGCAGGAGATCGCGCTCGAGAACCGGCTGCCGTGCATCTACCTGGTCGACTCCGGCGGCGCGTTCCTGCCGATGCAGGACGAGGTGTTCCCGGACCGCGACCACTTCGGCCGGATCTTCTTCAACCAGGCCCGGATGTCCGCCGAGGGGATCCCGCAGGTCGCGTGCGTGATGGGCTCCTGCACGGCCGGCGGCGCCTACGTGCCGGCGATGAGCGACGAGACCGTGATCGTGCGCGGCCAGGGCACGATCTTCCTCGGCGGCCCGCCGCTGGTGAAGGCCGCGACCGGCGAGGTGGTCACGGCCGAGGACCTCGGCGGCGGGGAGCTCCACTCGCGCGTCTCCGGGGTCACCGACCACCTGGCGGAGAACGACGCGCACGCGCTGCAGATCGTGCGCGACATCGTCGCGACCCTGCCCGTGCCCCGCGAGACCGCCTGGGAGGTCCACGAGAGCCGGCCGCCGAAGGTCGACGAGGCCCAGCTGTACGGGGTCGTGCCGACCGACCTGCAGACCGGGTACGACGTGCACGAGGTGGTCGCGCGGCTGGTCGACGGCAGCGAGCTGCACGAGTTCAAGCGCGAGTACGGCACCACGCTGGTCACCGGGTTCGCGCGGCTGCACGGGCACCCGGTGGGGATCGTCGCCAACAACGGGGTGCTGTTCAGCGAGTCGGCGGTCAAGGGCGCGCACTTCATCGAGCTGTGCGACCAGCGGGGGATCCCGCTGGTGTTCCTGYAGAACATCTCCGGGTTCATGGTCGGCCGCGACTACGAGGCCGGGGGGATCGCGAAGCACGGCGCCAAGATGGTGACCGCCGTGGCGACCACCCGGGTGCCCAAGCTGACGGTCGTGATCGGCGGCTCGTTCGGGGCCGGCAACTACTCCATGTGCGGGCGGGCGTACGGCCCACGGTTCCTGTGGATGTGGCCCGCGAGCCGGATCTCGGTCATGGGCGGCGCGCAGGCGTCGTCGGTGCTGGCCACCGTCCGCCGCGAGCAGCTGGGCGAGCAGTGGTCCGCCGAGGACGAGGAAGCCTTCAAGGCCCCGCTGCGGGAGCAGTACGAGACGCAGGGGAGCCCCTACTACTCGACCGCGCGGCTGTGGGACGACGGGATCATCGACCCCGCGGACACCCGGCGGATCCTCGGCATGGCCCTCGACGTGTGCGCCGGCGTCCCCCTCGGAGAGCCCCGCTTCGGGCTCTTCCGGATGTGAGCGCYATGTTCGGGACCGTGCTCGTGGCGAACCGGGGGGAGATCGCCTGCCGGATCGTCGCGACCCTCCGGAAGCTCGGGATCCGCTCGGTGGCGGTGTTCACCGACGCGGACCGCCGCGCGCTCGCTC
>NZ_JBFUHU010000004.1:0-31171 GCF_056402235.1 Cellulomonas sp. P4_B5_2 | reverse complement strand
GTGCCGGCGGCCGCGAACGACGGCAGCGGGCAGATCGCGTGGGCCGCGACGCCCGTGAGCAGCGCCGGGGCGACGTCGTCGACGAACCGCCGGTCCCACGCCCGCGTGCCCTGCTCGAGCACGCCGAGCCCGAAGCGCAGCGCGGCCCGCGGGTCGACCATCGGGACCGACCGCTTGTCCCCGAGCGCCACGCGCACCGCCGGGTCCGCGGCGCCGCCGACGAGCGACCGCCACGTCGGGCCGTCGACCCCGAGCGCCTCGACCGTGCGCTCCAGGTCCCGGAACGCGATCCCCGCACGGCCACCCGGCAGCGGCTGGGCGTACGACACCTCGGGCACCAGCAGCTCGACACCGCGCGCGGCCAGGTCGAACTCCTGGAAGAACGGCGACGCCCACGCCATCGGGTGCACCGCCGAGCAGACGTCGTGGGTGATCCCGTCGGCCAGCCCGAGGTCCAGCGTCCGCGCGCCCCCGCCGACGGTCGGCTCCGCCTCCAGGACCAGCACGCCCAGCCCCGCACGCGCCAGGGTGACCGCCGCGGCGAGCCCGTTGGGGCCCGAGCCGACGACCACCACGTCCCGTCGCATCATGCGTGCCTCCTGACCCTCAGTCTCCGGGGTCCTCGTCCTGCGCGCGACCATGGTCCCGCGCGCGCGCCAGCTCCTGGTCGCTGGTGAGCTCGTCGACCACCAGCAGGTCGCTGCGCACCTTGCCGGTCCGGTACCCCGCCCGGCCCACCATGTGCGCCGCCACGGGCGCGGTGAGCATCTGGAAAACCGCCACCAGGACCAGCGCCCAGACGGCTCCGCCCGACCGCAGCCGCAGCGCCAGGCCGATGAGCACGAGGATCAGCCCGAGCACCTGCGGCTTGGTGCCGGCGTGCATGCGGGCCAGCAGGTCGGGGAACCGCAGCACCCCGACGCCCGCCGCGAACGCGAGGAACGCGCCGCCGAGCAGGCACACCGCCGAGACCACGTCGGCGACCGTCGTCCACTGGTCGGTGGTCATCGGACCTCCCCCTCCGCGCCGCCGCCGTGGTGCTCGTCGGTCTCCTCGCGACGCCCGGACCGGCGGCTCTCCTCGGCGAAGTCCTCGCCGTCGATGCGCTCGGCCTCCTGCGCCGCGATCTCCTCGCGGGTGCGCACGCGGCCCTCACCCTCGGGCTCCACGGACGCGAACCGCGCGATGGTCACCGACCCCACGAACCCGACCAGCGACAGGACCACGAGGATCGGCACCACGTCCGCGCGACGGTTGACCGCCGCGTACAGCGCCACCGCGGCGATCATCGTGGTGACGAAGATGTCCAGCGCGATGGTCCGGTCGAGCATCGACGGACCCTTCTCGGCCCGGACCACGGCCAGGAACGCGCCGAGGGTGAGGAGCACCCCGCAGACCACGACGACGACGGTCATGAGTGCACCCCCAGGCCGGCCGCGTCGAGCTCCTCGTCGGACGCGAACGCCCGCATGACCCGCTCCTCCTGGTCCAGCACCGACTGCCGCGCCGCCTCGATGCCGCCGCTCTGCTGCACGTCGAGCACGTGCAGGTAGAGCATCCCGGTCAGGCGGTGCGCCTCGACCACCAGCGAGCCCGGCACCAGCGACGCCAGCTCCGCGGTGAGGGTGAGGTACAGGTCCGAGTGGCTGCGCAGCTGCACGCCGATCACCGCGCCGCGCGGCACGTACCGCGGCCGCAGCGCGATGAGGCTGACCTCGAACGACGCGCGGACCAGGTCGGCCGCGAAGCGCACGACGAGCCGCAGGACGCCGAGCGGTCGGAACCGGCCGTGGAAGTCGATCGGGGCCATCCGCAACCCGGTGGTGACCGCCAGCGCGATGACCAGCCCGGCCAGGATGTTGCCGATCGTGAGGTCGCCCCACAGGAAGACCCAGACCACGGTCAGCCAGACGATCGTGGCCCACTGGGTGCGCCAGCGGTGCCGACGCGGGTGCAGGCTCACGGGCCCACCTCCGCCACGTCGTCGGACACGCCCTGGCCGCGCTCGCCGTCGGGCAGCACGGCGTCGACGTACGGGCTCTGCTCGGCGAGGTCCACCGCGGCGCGCTCGGTGTAGGCGTACAGCGGGCCGGCGGCGACGGTGAGCAGCAGCCCGACACCCACCAGCGCGGCCGTGGGCGCGACCATCCCGAACGGCAGGCGCACCGGCGGGCGGGGCTCGGACGGGGTCTGCCAGAACGCCTTGTTCCACGCCTTCACCAGCGCGTAGAGCGTGAGCAGGGACGTCACCACGCTGCCGGCGACCAGGACGTACGCCAGCGGCGTCCCCACTTGTACACCGGCTTCGAGCAGGCCGACCTTGCCGAGGAACCCGGACAGCGGCGGGATGCCCGCCAGGTTCATGGCGGGCACGAAGAACAGGATCGCCAGCACGGGCGTGAGCTTGGCCAGCCCACCCAGCTTGGTCAGGGACGTCGAGCCGCCCGCGCGTTCCACCAGGCCCACCACCAGGAACAGCGCGGTCTGGACGGTGATGTGGTGCGCGACGTAGTAGATGGCGGCGGTGTAGCCCAGGTCGGTGGCCAGCGCGATGCCGAACACCATGAAGCCGATGTGGCTGACCAGCGTGAACGACAGGAGTCGCTTGATGTCGTCCTGCGCCACCGCGCCGAGGATGCCGATCACCATCGTCGCCAACGCCGCCCACAGCAGGGCGTCGTCCAGCCGGCCGTCGGGGAACAGCAGGGTCTGCGCGCGGATGATCGCGTAGACGCCGACCTTGGTCAGCAGGCCCGCGAACACCGCCGTGACCGGCGCGGGGGCGGTCGGGTAGGAGTCGGGCAGCCACGCGGACAGCGGGAAGATCGCCGCCTTGATGGCGAACGCGAGCAGGAGCAGCACCTGGAGCACCAGCCGGACGCCGGGGTCGATCTCGGGCAGCCGGAGCGCCAGCTGCGCCAGGTTCACGGTGCCGGTGGCGGCGTAGATCATCGCGATCGCCACCAGGAACAGCACGGAGCTGAGCAGCGCCACGACGATGTAGATGGTCCCCGCCCGGATGCGCTCGCCGGTACCGCCCAGCGTGATGAGCACGTAGCTGGCGGCCAGCAGGATCTCGAACCCGACGTAGAGGTTGAACAGGTCGCCGGACAGGAACGCGTTGGCCACGCCCGCCGTCAGGACGAGGTACGTCGGGTGGTAGATGGAGACGGGCGCGGACTCCTCGTCGTCCTCGCCACCCTGCGCCAGCGAGTACAGGAGCACGCAGAGCGTGACCGCGCTGGAGATGGTGAGCATGAGCGCGGACAGCCGGTCCGCCACCAGGTCGATGCCCACCGGTGCGGCCCAGCCGCCGACGTCGACCACCAGGGGGGCGCCGTCGGCGAGGACGAGGAGCGTCACGCTGACGACCAGCACGAGGCTCAGCGCGGTCACGGACACGAGCCGCTGGACGTTCGGGCGGCGGTAGAGCGCGAGCGCGAGCCCCGCCGCGGACAGCGGGATGACGACCGGCAGCGGGACGATCCACGAGAGGTCGCTCATGCGTGCACCTCTCGCGCCGGCGCGCCCTCGTCGGTCTCGTCGCGGGCCTCGGCGGCCTCCTCGTCCAGCGTCTCCGCGGCGACCTCGGTGTCCGCGTCGGTGACGGCCCGCTCGTCCGTGGCGGCGAGCCGGGCGATGCGGCGGTCCTCGACGTCGTCCTGCACCTCGTCGTGCCGGTGCAGCTGCCAGGAGCGGTACGCCATGGCCAGCAGGAACGCGGTCATGCCGAGCGTGATCACGATGGCGGTGAGCACCATGGCCTGCGGCAGGGGGTCGCTCATCTGCCCCTCGGGCGTCGCACCCACGATCGGCGGCCGACCGGCGGCGCCGCCCGCCACCAGGAACAGCAGGTTGGCGCCGTTGCCGATGAGGATGACGCCGATGAGCACCCGCGACAGGCTCCGCTCCAGCATCAGGTAGACCCCCGCGGCGAACAGCACGCCGATGGTGACGACCAGCACGATGTTCGGGCTCATGTCGATCACGGCACGCCTCCGTCCCAGCCGGCGGGCTTGGCGCCCGCGGCCACTCGCTCGGGCAGGTCCGGGTCGCCCGGCACGGGGTCCTCGCCCGTCTCCGCGCGGCGGTCGATCTCCGCCCCGAGGCTGCGCAGGATGTCGAGCACCAGGCCGACGACCACCAGGTACACGCCGACGTCGAAGAACAGCGAGGTGACCAGGTGGAGGTCGCCGATCACCGGCAGGTGGATGTCGATGATCCAGGACTGCAGCACCTCGCCCCCGGCCAGCAGGGCGAGCAGCCCGACGCCGGCCGACAGGAACAGCCCGAGGCCGAGCAGCAGACCGGGCTGCACCGGCGCGGCCTCGCCCAGCTCGTACCGGCCGCCGGCGAGGTACCGGACGATGAGCGCGATGCCGGTCACCAGCCCCGCCGCGAACCCGCCACCGGGTGCGTTGTGGCCGCTGAACAGCAGGTACACCGAGTAGACGATCATCGTGTGGAAGAGCAGCCGGACGACGACCTCGAACACCACGGAGCGTCGCTGCGGCGCCAGCGTCCGGCCGGCCTGCAGCCACTCGCGGCCGCGGGACGCGCTCGACGGCACCGCGGACTCGTCGCGGTCGGCCACCATCCCCCCGGCGTCGACCGCGGCCGAGTCGCCCCCGGGCCGGCGCAGCGCCGCCATGGGGTCAGCGCTCCCGCCCCAGACGGAGCGGTCGGTGCGAGCCTCGTCGGCCCGGTAGATCGCCCCGCCGCGGCGGGAGAGGAAGACGAGCGACGCGACACCCGTGGCGGCCACCAGCAGGACCGAGATCTCGCCCATGGTGTCCCACGCGCGGATATCGACCAGCGTGACGTTGACGATGTTCTTGCCGCCGCCGAAGGTGACGGCCTCCTCCGCGAAGTCCTTGGAGACCGGGAGGTGGATCCGCGCACCGGGCGCGACGAGCGCGATCCCCGCCACCGTCAGCCCGACCGCGACGCCCAGGGCCAGCCGCACCCACCGGCTGGCGGCGAGCGGCCGGTCGGAGAAGTACGGGGGGAGCCTGCGCAGGACCAGGACGAAGACCACGAGCGTGACCGTCTCCACGAGCACCTGCGTGAGGGCCAGGTCCGGGGCACCGTGCAGCAGGTACAGGCCGGCCACCGAGTACCCGCCGATGCCCAGCAGGATGACCGCCTTGAGCCGCCGCCGTGCGCGCGTGACCAGCAGCGCGGACACGATGGTGCCGGCCGCGAACACCACCTGCGCGGGGTTGTCCCAGACCGTGAACTGCGACGGGAACACCGTGCTGCCCAGCGCCGTGCCACCGACCGCCACGACGAACACGACGAGGATCAGACCGAGGTACAGGGGCAACGAACCGCGCTGGGTGACTGCGGTGACGTCGGCCGCCACGTCGTCGAGCCGCCGCATGAACCGCCGGTACACGCGGTCGGCCTCGGGTCCGTGGTACGCCGCTGTCTGCCAGCGCTCGACGCGGTCGCGCACCAGGAACAGCAGCGCTCCGGCCAGCAGGATCCCGAGCGTGAGGACGAACGTCGGCGTGAGCCCGGCCCAGAGCACCAGGTGCCCGGGCTCGCCCTCGGGGTAGGTGGCCGCGTACGGCTCCAGCAGGTGCTCGCCCAGCTGCGGCAGCAGCGCGACGGCCAGGCCGAGGACCGCGAGGATCATCGCTGGCCACACCAGCAGCAGCGACGGGTGCGTGATGCGGGCCGGCTCCGCCTCGTCGTGCGCGGCCTCGTGGATCGACGTCCCGGGCTCCGTGGACTCGCTGACCGCCTCCGGGACCACGGCCGGCTTGGTGGAGAACGCGCCCCACCACAGCCGCAGCCCGTACGCGACCGTGAGGACCGACCCGACGGCCACCGCGACCAGCACGATCGTCCCGACCGGTGCGTCGAGGTGCCCGACCGCCTCGAGCCCGGCCTCCTTGGCCACGTAGCCCGCGAACGGGGGCAGCCCGATCATCGAGGCTGTGGCCAGGGCGCCCGCGAGCGCGGTCAGCTTGAGCTCGCGGCCGACCCCCGAGAGCCGCCGCAGGTCACGCGTACCGGTGGCGGCGTCGACCACGCCGACCACCAGGAACAGCGCCGCCTTGAACATCGCGTGCGCGCCGAGCATCGCCAGCCCCGCGAGGGCGGTCGCCCGCGTGCCCAGCCCCACCAGGAGCACGATGAGGCCCAGCTGGCTGACCGTGCCGAACGCGAGGATGAGCTTGAGGTCGTGCTGGCGCAGCGCGCGGTAGCCGCCGAGCAGGAGCGTGCTGCAGCCGAGGACCACGATGATCCACTGCCACACCGGGGTCGTGGAGTACGCCGGCGCGAACCGGGCGACCAGGTACACACCGGCCTTCACCATCGCCGCGGCGTGCAGGTACGCGCTCACGGGCGTCGGGGCGGCCATGGCGGCGGGCAGCCAGAAGTGGAACGGGACCAGCGCGGACTTGGTGACCGCACCGGCCAGCAGGCAGACGATCGCGACGGTCACCGCGGTGGTGCCCTGCGGCGGGTCGGCGATCACCTCGGACAGCCGGTAGGTGCCGGCCGCCTCGCCCAGCAGGACGACACCGACGAGCATGGCCAGCCCGCCCGCGGTGGTGATGACGATGGCCTGCATGGCTGCCCGGCGGCTCGCCTTGCGGTCGGCGTAGTGCCCGATGAGCACGTACGACGTCACCGTCGTCAGCTCCCAGAACACGAACATCAGCAGCATGTCGTCGGACGTGACCAGGCCGAGCATCGAGCCCGAGAACGCGACGAAGACGCCGCCGAACCTGCCCAGCCCGGAGGCGCTGGACTTGAAGTACGCCGCGCAGTAGACGAGCACGAGGGCACCGACACCGCCGACCACCAGGGTCATCAGCCACGACAGCGTGTCCAGCCGGAACGTGAGCTCGAGCCCGAGCGTGGGGATCCACTCGACCTGCTCGACCGGTCCGTTGCCGGCCTGCACCCGCGACGTCCACGTCAGCGCCCAGACCGCCGCGGACGCGGGTGCGAGGGCAAGGACCCAGAACGCCTTGCGGCCCATCCAGTGCAGCAGAGCGGGCGCGACGACGGCTGCGGCCAGGTGAACGGCGAGCAGCAGCAGCACGTCCGGCTCCGTCCTGTAGGGGCGGGTGGTCGGTCGGTCGTCGAGTTCTTGGTGTGAGGCGCAGGTACGGGCACGCGTCGGAAGCCATGGCTAGCGCCCCCGCGATGCACTGAAGATTTGGTCAAGACTCTACCAACCGGATTCCCATGCCACTTCCCACGGGTGGTCGGTCCCACGGTCGACGGGCCCGACGCCGCTAGCGTGGCGGCGTGAATGCGCTGCAGGTGGTGTGCCTGGTCCTGGTGATCGTCGCGACCGTCGTCGGGGTCGCGGTGTTCGCGCGCGGGATCGGCGCGATCGTGCGGACCGTGCGGATCGGTGGGCCCGTCTCCGGTCGCTGGACCCCCGTGGGACCGCGGCTGGCGACCCTGACGCGCGAGGTGCTGGGGCACGGGCGGTTCCAGCACAAGCCGGTRGTCAAGGTGGCGCACTGGGTGGTGATGGTCTCGTTCCCGGTGCTGTTCCTCACACTGGTCACCGGGTACGGGCAGGTGGTCGATCCGGGCTTCGCCCTGCCGCTGATCGGGCACTTCGCGCCGCTGGAGTGGGCGATCGAGGCGATCGCGTGGGCGTCGCTGCTCGGGATCCTGGCCCTGATCGTGCTGCGGATCCGGCTGGGCTCCCGCCGCAAGGACTCGCGGTTCTTCGGGTCGAACCAGGCGCAGGCGTTCTTCGTCGAGGCGACGGTGCTGGCCGTCGTGCTGGCGGTGCTGGTGCTGCGCGGGCTTGAGTACGCGCTGGGCGGCGGGGAGGCGTGRCACTTCCCGCTGACCGCGTGGTTCGGGTCGGCGTGGGCCGGTCTGCCGACGGCGACGCTGGAGAACGCGATCGTCGTCGTCGCGACCATCAAGATCGCCGTGTCGATGTCCTGGTTCGTCGTCGTCGGCCTGCAGCCCACGATGGGCGTCGCGTGGCACCGGTTCCTCGCGATCGTCAACGTGTACGCGCGCCGCGAGCCCGCCGGCGGACCCGCGCTCGGTGCGCTGCAGCCGATCCGGATCGACGGAGCACCGGTCGACCTGTCCGCGCTGGAGGACCTTCCCGACGACGCCCGCCTCGGCGTCGGCGCCATCGAGGACTTCACCTGGAAGGGCCTGCTCGACTTCTCCACCTGCACCGAGTGCGGTCGCTGCCAGGACCAGTGCCCGGCGTGGGCGACGGGAAAGCCGCTCAGCCCCAAGCTCGTCACGCTGGCGCTGCGGGACCACGCGGCGGCCACGGCTCCCTACCTGCAGGCCGGCTCCGCTTCTCATCAGGGGCTCGACCTCCTCGGCACGGGAGTCATCGACCCCGACGCCCTCTGGGCCTGCACCATGTGCGGCGCGTGCGTGCAGCAGTGCCCGGTCGACATCGAGCACGTGGACGCGATCGTCGACATGCGGCGCTACCAGGTGCTCATGGAGTCGGCGTTCCCGAAGGAGCTGGGCGGCACGTTCAGCAAGCTGGAGCGGCAGGGCAACCCGTGGGGCCTCCCGGCGCGCAACCGCCTCGCCTGGGCGAAGGGGCTGGAGTTCGAGGTGCCGGTGGTCGGGGTCGACGTGGAGTCGGCGGTCGAGGTCGAGTACCTGTTCTGGGTGGGCTGCGCCGGCGCGTACGAGGACCGGGCGATCCGGACGACCAAGGCCGTCGCCGAGCTGTTGCACACGGCCGGAGTCAGCTTCGCGGTGCTGGGGGACGGCGAGTCCTGCACGGGTGACCCGGCACGACGGGCGGGCAACGAGCTGCTGTTCCAGATGCTCGCGAGCGCCAACGTCGAGACGCTCAACGAGGTCGGCGCGCAGCGGATCGTCGTGACCTGCGCGCACTGCTTCAACACGATCGCCCGCGAGTACCCCCAGCTGGGCGGCCGCTACGAGGTGGTCCACCACACCGAGCTGCTGAACACCCTGGTCGCCGACGGCCGGCTGACCCCGCTGCCGTCGACCGACGAGCGCACCGTGACCTACCACGACCCCTGCTACCTCGGCCGGCACAACCAGGTCTACGCGCCCCCGCGCGAGCTGCTCGGCGCGATCCCCGGCGTCCAGCTGGCCGAGATGCCGCGCAACCGCGAGCAGGCGTTCTGCTGCGGGGGCGGCGGTGCGCGCGTGTGGATGGAGGAGTCTCTGGGGACCCGCATCGGCACCGCCCGGGCCGAGGAGGCCATCGCCACGGGTGCGTCCATCGTCGCCACCGCCTGCCCGTTCTGCACGGTGATGCTCTCCGACGGCGTCGCCGCCTCGGACCAGACCGTCGGCGTCCCGGAGGTCACCGACATCGCCCTGCTGCTCCTCGACCGCGTGAAGGAGGCACCGTGATCGGCCCCCGCAGCACCGAGCAGCGCCGCAAGGACGCGCTCTACCGGCTCGGCCACGACATCGACGCCTGGGTCGCGACGACCGACACCGACACCGGCGCACCCCGCCTGACCCCGCTGTCCTTCCTGTGGCACGACGAGACGCTGCTGCTCGCCACGTCCGCGTTCGGCGCCACCGGCCGGAACCTCGCGGCCAACCCGTCCGTGCAGGTCGGCATCGGGCAGACCCGGGACGTGGTCCTGGTGCAGGGGACCGTCGAGGTCGTGCCGACCGTGCCGGAGCCGCTCGGGGACGCGTTCGCGACGAAGACCGGCTTCGACCCCCGCACGATCGCGACCGCCTTCCCGTACTTCCGGCTCACCCCGCGCACGATCCAGGTGTGGCGCGAGGAGGACGAGCTGGCCGGGCGCTGGGTGATGCGCGACGGGGTCTGGCGCTAGTCACGGGCTCACGCTCACGCTCACGCTCACGCTCACGTGAAGACTTTGCTCCGCTGGGTGCGACGAAGTCTTCACACGAGCGCGGCTGCTACCTCGGCGCATTCAGCGGCCGCCAGAGGTCATGGCGCCCTCGGGGTTGCCCCACGCGTCGAATCGATGCGATCTCACCTCGGAAGGCGCTATCCCCCGAGCGGTCGCGGATGTCACGATGGAACCCGTGACAGCCGGCCCCCACCCGCACCTCGCCGTGATCGACATCGACGGCAACCACCCGGTCCGGTCCGTCGTCCGGCTGCTCGGCGCACACCGCCGCCGGGTCCTGACCGCCGTCGCGTTCTTCACCATGAAGGACATCCCGCTCTGGCTCATGCCGGTGATCACCGGCAAGGTCATCGACGTCGTCGTCGCGGGCGGCCCGACCAGCGAGCTGTGGCTGTGGGCGGCCGTCGCGGTCGCCGCGCTGCTGCAGAACTACCCCAACCACGTGCAGTGGACCAAGCTCTTCATGGGCGCCGTCCGGCAGATCGGCGCCGACCTGCGCAACGGCCTGACCGCCCGGTTGCAGAGCCTCTCGATCGGTTTCCACTCGCGGGTCAGCGCCTCGATCGTGCAGACGAAGGTGGTCCGCGACGTCGAGAACGTCGAGGTGATGCTCCAGCAGATCGCCCACCCGCTGCTGTCCGCGACCATGGTGATGCTCGGCGCGATCGTGATGACCGCGCTGGCCGTCCCCGAGTTCCTGCCGGTCTACGCGCTGACCATCCCGCTCGCCGTCCTGCTGCGGTTCGTCCTGGCGCGCCGGTCGCGCGAGCGCAACGAGTCGTTCCGCCGGGAGGTCGAGCACTTCTCCGCCCGCGTCGGCGAGATGGCCACGCTCATGCCGATCACCCGTGCGCACGGCCTGGAGGCCACCGCCGAGGAGCGCGTCGCCGTCGGCGCCGAGGGTGTGCGGTCCGCCGGCTACCGGCTCGACGTGCTCAACGGGCGGTTCGCGTCGCTGAGCTGGGTGAGCCTGCAGCTGCTCGGCGTCCTGTGCCTCGTGCTCGCCGCCTGGGTCTCGATCACCGGGTTCCTCACCATCACCCCCGGGCAGGTGGTGCTGCTCAGCTCGTACTTCGCGCTCATCACCGGCTCGGTGACCAACCTGCTCATGCTCCTGCCCGTCGGCGCCAAGGGCCTCGAGTCCGTCCGGTCCATCGCGGAGGTCATGCAGGAGCCCGACCTCGAGGAGAACGCCGGCAAGCGCCGCGTCGACCACGTGGACGGCCGGCTGACCCTCGAGCACGTGCACTTCCGGTACCCCGACGCCGACACCGACGCGCTCGACGGCGTCGACCTCGACATCGAGGCCGGGCAGACCGTCGCGTTCGTGGGCCCGTCCGGGTCCGGCAAGTCGACCGTGCTCAACCTGGCGCTCGGCTTCCTGCGCCCCACCGGCGGGCGGCTGCTGCTCGACGGCGTCGACACCGCCCACCTCGMCCTGCGCTCCGTCCGCCGGCACGTGTCCGTCGTGCCGCAGGAGTCGGTGCTGTTCGAGGGCTCCATCCGAGACAACGTGGCCTACGGCATGCCGAGGGCGACCGACGCGCGCGTCCGGCAGGCGCTCGTCGACGCCAACGCCGCGGAGATCGTCGACGCCCTCCCCGACGGCTGGGACACCGTGGTGGGTGAGCGCGGCGCGCGGCTGTCCGGCGGCCAGCGCCAACGGATCGCCATCGCCCGCGCCCTGGTCCGCGACCCCCGCATCCTGCTGCTCGACGAGGCCACGTCCGCCCTCGACCCGGAGTCGGAGGCCGCCGTCAAGGAGGCCCTCGCGCGGCTGATGCGCGGGCGGACCACGCTCGTCGTCGCACATCGCCTGTCGACGATCCGCTCCGCCGACCGGATCGTGGTCCTCGACGACGCCCGCGTGGTGGAGGTCGGCACCCACGACGACCTGCTCGCCGCCGACGGTCGCTACGCCCGGTTGCAGCGCGCGCAGCAGGTCTGACCGCTCAGCGGCGGGTGGTCACCGGTCGCACCCGCACACGAGGTTCTGCTCCAGCACCTGCTCGCCCTCCTCGGGCCGCGCCCACGCCTCCGCCTCCGCGCGGTTGGCGAACGACCGACCGGCGAGCCGACCGTTCGCGAGGAGCACCACGACCTCGACCTCGTCGCGCGGGTCCACCCAGTCGACGTCGACCGCGGGTCCTGTCGTCACGTGCACCCTCCTCGATCCGGCTCTCTCTCACCTCAACCACAGGCGGCCAAGGCTTGTTTCGATGAGGCCCGGGGCGACTCCACGGAGGTGAGACGCGGTCGATGGCTCGCCGGTCTCCGCCGGCTCAGCGCTCGTACGCCCAGGTGCGGTCGGTGAGCATGCGCGCGATCGCCAACCCGATCGCCAGCGCGGCCACCACCAGCGCGGCCTGCACCCCGTACGACAAGGCCTCCGCCGTCTCGCCGTTGGAGATGTGGAAGACCGCCCGGTAGGCCAGCACGCCCGGCACCATGATCGTCACGGCCGGGACGTAGACCGTGATCCGGGGGACGTCGAGCCGCGGCGCGATGACGGCCGCGAGCAGCCCGACCACCAGCGCGGCGATCGCGGCGGCGGCCTGCGGCGGGACGGTGCCCTCGACCAGCGCGAGCCGCAGCACGTTGGCGACCATGCCGACGCCTGCCGCGGCGAGCGCGATCCGCCACGGGCTGTTGAACATGAGCGCGAAGCCGAGCACACCCAGGAAGCTGGCGACGAACCTCAAGGTCAGCAGGAGACCGGCGTCCAGGTCGGCCGGGGTGGGCGGATCGGGGGTGAGCCCGACGACCAGCGACAACGCCCAGACCGCGAGCGCCGCGGACGTCAGGATCATCAGCGCGTACGTGAGCCGCGCGACCCCCGCCGAGAAGTCCAGCTTCGCCAGGTCGAGGAAGCCGGTGACCAGCGGGAACCCCGGGATCAGGAACAGCACGGCGGACACGTACCCGGCGTCGTGACCCGAACCGGTGACACCGGTCACCTGCAGCAGCCCGACGAAAGCGATGTAACCGAAGCACGCGAGGGTCGCGCAGAGCATGGTGACGCCGAACTGATTGAACCCGCGGTGGAGCAGCGTGCGGCGGAGCGCCTGACCGAGGAACGCCCCGACGAACACGCCGAGCACCTCGACGACCCCGCCGCTGTTCAGGAACGAGAAGGCGGCGCAGGCGATCGCGGCCCACAGCGCGTTGAGCACGACCGGGTAGAGCGGAGGCTTGCCGGCGATCCGATCCAGCTCGGCGTTGACCTCTTCCACCGTCGCACGACCGGCTGTCTCCAGCCGTCCCGCGAGGTGCTCCAGGCTCGTCAGCCGGTCGACGTTGACGCCGATCGTGCGGACCTCGATGACCTCCGTCCGGAAGCTCGGCCCCCGGTGCGACGTCGTCGTGATCTCCGTGAGCGTCACGTGCGCCTCGTGCCGGTCGATGCCCAGCGCACGGGCCACCCGGGCCATCGAGGCCTTGACCCGGTACGAGCCCGTCCCGGCCGACAGGCTCAGTCGACCGACCCGCAGCACGGCGCCGGAGCGACGGATCAGCTCGAGCTCGGCGTCGTCCGGCGCGGTGGGCATGAACCCATGATGGTGTGCCGACGCGGCCACCGGTGGGTCGATCGTCCCGCGGGTCGCCAGGCGCGAGAACCCCGCGGCCGCACGAGGTCGATCGGTCGTCGCGCGGTCGCCCGGTGCGCGATGGCCACTGGGTGTGCGCGTCACTCGCGCCGAACCGCGTCCGGCGCGTTGACGGTGCGGCCGTCCGGTCGTCGGCGAAACGTGTAGCGCATCGGCGAGAACACGGGCCCCGTGTCGGGCGGCCTGCCCGACGACCTCTGTCGACGGACGTGGCCGGGCGGCTTGGCGTGACGCTCGATCGTCAGATCGAGCCGGTGCACCTCGTGGTGGTGGTAGTCGCACAGGAGCACGCCGTTCTCGATCGACGTCGAGCCTCCGTCGCGGTCCCACCACCGGATGTGGTGGACCTGCGCCCACCGAGCCGACGTGTGGCACCCGTTCCACGCGCACTGCCGGTCCCGCGCGACGACCGCCCTCCGGTGCACCCCCGCGAAGGTCCGCTTGGTCCGCCCGAGGTCGAGCGGCACCCCCTCGGCGCTCATGACGATCCGCGTGATCTCGCAGTCGCACAATGCCTGTGCCAGCTCCGACATGGCGACTGGCGTGCCGTCCTCCAGCGTCGCGGGCACCACAGGCACCCACGACGTGGYGTCATCCGGGGTCTCGGCTCGATCCACGAGGCCGGCTCCGTCCACGAGCCCGGCATCGTCCACGAGCCCGGCATCGTCCACGAGTCCGGCATCGTCGACGAGTCCGGAACGAGCCCCGAGCCCGGCGCCAGCCGCTTCCCGCCGGCGGTGGTGCTCACGCAGGGCGGAGAACGTCTCCGCGGGCACGATCAGCGACACGTGCGCCCTGCTAGCCGCTCCGGGCGCAGCACTACCGGTGCCGCCATCGTCCCCGACTCGTCCCGGCTCCCACCCCGCGCACGCGCGGCGGGCCACTGCCACCAGGGCGTCGGCGTTCGCCTGCGCCGGGGACCGCGTCTCGTCCGGCGCCTGGCCGGCGGAGTCGAGCGCCGCCTGCAGCGCCTCGCCGGCCACCCGGTCGAGAAACCCCTTCAGGTACGTCCCCCGCGCCTGGTGCGAGAGCACCAACGACCGCTCGCGCCGGGCCGCCTCGTGCGACTCCTCCAGCGCCTGCGGGTCCCGTGCGGCCGCCAGCTGAGCGATCGACCGTGCGAAGTCCGGCACCGACTGCCGCTCCGCCATCGAGACGACGGTCGCCTGCAGCTCAGCCGACCGCAGCGCCTGCGCGACCTCCGGGGACGCGGTCGCGGCGACACGGGCCAGGACGTCGAGGTGACCGAGCGGGACACGCCCCTCGCCGACCGCGTCCGCCACCGCCGGCATCGACACCAGCGCATCCGCCTGCCGGACCTCCCGGGTCGCCTCCGCGGTACCCGTGCGGGTCAGCCGCGCCCGGGCCGCCTCGAACGAGCGATCCCCGGGTCGCTGCGACGTCCCCGCGTCCCGCTCGGCCACGAGCAGACGCGCGCGTGCCCGGGACAGCTGCGCGGCTACGAGATCGAGAGAGCTCAGGGCTGCCGACCGCTCGGAGCCGGACCAGTCCGCACACTCGGCGACCCGCTCGACCAGCGCCGACGCCGACGCACGCAGGTCGGCGAGGGGCTCGGCAGCCCGTGTCGCCTCCGCGTGCATTGCTTCGAACATGCGTACGACTCTACGCGAACCGGACATCGGAAACAACCTCTGACCTGCACAAACATATCCACAGCCGCGCTCGCCGGGCCGCCCACAAGCGCACGCCTGTGGACGAAGGGGGGGAAGGCGACGCCCTAGTCCCCCACCACCCGCAGCAGCCGCAGCAGCTCCGCCTGGTCCTCCGGCGACAACCGCCCCAGCCGCTCCGCCGCCCCCTCGTGCCGCTGCGCAGAGATGGCCGTCAGCAACGAGCGCCCCGCCGGCGTGAGCTCCAGCAGCGTCGCGCGCCGGTCGGTCGGGTCGGGCAGTCGCCGGACCAGCCCGTCCGCCTCGGCGGCATCCACCTTCGACGTCACCGACCGCGGCGCCACGTCGAGCGACGCCGCCAGCTCGCCCAGCCGGCACGGCCCGTCGCACCGCTCCAGCGTGCGCAGCATCCGCAGCTGTCCGGGCGTCGTGCCCTGCACCTCGAGCTGGGCAGCGGTATCCCGCCGCACCCCACGGAGCACGCCGTGGAGGAGCTCGAGCAGCTCACCGGACTCGTTCACGGGCAGAGACTATCTCAAGTTGTGAACCAGACACATAGTGAGTTAACCTCAGCATCGAGCGGCCCACGAGGCCGCGCTCCCCGGAATGAGCCGACGCAACAACCAGTTCCGGCAAGGGGACGCACCAGAACCGAGGAGGTGGGCCCGTGTCCATGACCGGCAGCCCCAACATGCGCAGCTTCGCCAAGGACCGCACCGTCGCGGACCACAAGCTGACCCGCGACACCCTGCGGCGGATCCTCCAGTTCGCGCGCCCCTACAAGGCCAAGCTCGCGGTCTTCGTCGGCCTCATCGCCCTCGAGGCGGCGGCCGGCGCCGTCACGCCCCTGCTGTTCAAGTACCTCATCGACGACGGCATCACGGCCGGCAACACCCGGGTCGTCGTCGTCATCGCGGCCGTCGTCGCGGTCCTCGCGATCGTGAGCGCCGGCCTGTCCGTCGCCGACCGCTGGGTGTCGTCGCAGGTGGGCGAGGGCCTGATCCTCGACCTGCGCACCGCGGTGTTCGACCACGTGCAGCGCATGCCGCTCGCGTTCTTCAGCCGCGCCAAGACCGGTGCGCTGGTGCAGCGGCTCAACGGCGACGTGCTCGGCGCGCAGCAGGCGTTCACCTCCACCCTCCAGAACGTGGTGAGCAACTCGCTCACCATCGTCTTCGTGCTCGCAGCCATGCTCAGCATGTCCTGGCAGCTGACCCTGCTGAGCCTCGTCCTGCTGCCGGCGTTCGTCTTCCCCGCCCGCTGGTTCGGCAAGAAGATCGCGGCGATCACCCGGGAGAGCTACGCCCTCAACGCCGACGCCGCGCAGATCATGAACGAGCGGTTCAACGTCGCCGGCGCCCACCTGGTGAAGATCTTCGGCGACCCGGAGCGCGAGTCGCGGAACTACGCCGAGCAGGTGGGCCGCGTCCGGGACATCGGCGTCACGCGCGCCCTGTACTCCACCTGGTTCCGCGTCGGCCTGACCACGCTGGCCAGCGTCGCGGTGGCGATCGTCTACGGCCTCGGCGGCGTCATGGCGATCCAGGGCCAGCTGACCGTCGGCGTCGTCGTCGCCCTGACCGCCTACCTCGGCCGCCTCTACGGGCCGCTCACCGCGATGTCGAACGTCCAGGTGGACGTCATGACCGCGCTGGTCAGCTTCGAGCGCGTGCTCGAGGTCCTCGACCTGGAGCCGACGGTGACCGAGAAGCCCGACGCGGTCGACCTGCGCGCCCGGAAGGCGGTGCACGGCGCGACCGTCGAGCTCGACGCGGTCGACTTCCGCTACCCGGGGGCCGACGAGGTCTCGCTGGCCTCCCTGGAGTCCGTCGCGACCCTGCGCACCGAGCCGATCGACGACACCCTGCGCGACGTCAGCTTCACCGTCCCCGCCGGCCACATGGTCGCGCTCGTCGGCCACTCCGGTGCCGGCAAGACGACGATCTCCCAGCTGGTCACCCGCATGTACGACCCGACGCGCGGCGCCGTCCGGATCGCCGGCACCGACCTGCGGGACGTCACGCACGAGTCCCTGCGCGCCACGGTGGGCGTGGTCAGCCAGGAGGCGCACCTGTTCCACGACTCGATCGCGGAGAACCTGCGCTACGCCCGCCCGGAGGCCACCGACGCGGACATCGAGCGCGCGCTGCAGCAGGCCCACATCGCGGACCTCGTCGCGACCCTGCCCGACGGCATCCACACCGTGGTCGGCGACCGCGGCTACCGCCTCTCCGGCGGGGAGCGCCAGCGGCTCGCCATCGCCCGCATGCTGCTCAAGGCGCCCGACGTCGTCATCCTCGACGAGGCCACCGCACACCTGGACTCCGGCTCGGAGGCCGCCGTGCAGGCGGCGCTCGACGAGGCCCTGTCCGGCCGCACGAGCATCGTCATCGCCCACCGCCTCTCGACCGTGCGGCAGGCCGACTCGATCGTGGTCCTCGACCACGGCCGGGTGATCGACCAGGGCACGCACGCCGAGCTGCTGGCCCGCGGCGGCGTGTACGCGGAGCTGTACCGGACGCAGTTCGCCAGCACCGAAGGAGCAGCGCCCGCTACCGTCGCCGCATGATCGGACGCATCGACGAGGTCGTCTTCGACTGCGCGGACCCGGGGTCGCTCGCGCGCTTCTGGGCCGACGTCCTGGGCGGCACCCCGCAGGCTCGCGACGACGCGTGGCACTACGTCGATCCGCCCGGCTGGACCCGGATCGCGTTCCAGCGGGTGCCCGAGGGCAAGGCGGTGAAGAACCGCCTGCACCTCGACGTCGAGGTCGCCGACATCGCGGAGGCCACCGAGCAGGCCGAGGCGCTGGGCGCGACGAGGTTCGGCACGATCCACGTCGACACCGCCGGCTCGTTCCAGGTGCTGCTCGACCCGGAGGGCAACGAGTGGTGCGTGGTGAAGCCCGCGTAAGGTCCGGGCCGCGAGCGGACATCTAGGGGTGTGAACGTCATCGGGACCGCCGACCCCCGCGTCGAGGCGGAGTTCGCCGCGCTCTACCGGGCGACGTACGGCCGCATCGTGCGCTTCGCGGCGCGCAGGATCGGGCCTGCGGACGCCGAGGACGTCGCCGCGGACGTGTTCCGCATCGCCTGGACCCGCACGTGCGACGGGGTCGACGTCACCACGGGCTGGCTGTTCGTCACCGCGGAGAACGTCGTGCGCAACCACCACCGCTCCGCGGTGCGCGCCCAGCGGCTGCAGTCGGCGGTGGCGCAGACGCACCACGACCCTGCCCCCGACGACGACGTCCTCGACGCGCTCGACCGCCTCGACGACGCCACCCGCAGCCTCCTGATGCTCCGCTACTGGGACGAGCTCAGCGGCGCCGAGCTCGCGCAGGTCCTCGGCATCTCCACGTCGGCGGTCTGGGTGCGCCTGCACCGAGCCCGTCGCGCATTCCGCAGCACGTACGGGAAGGACCCGTCATGACGACCACCCGCACCTTGCTCCACGCCGCCAACCCCGTCCCCGAGGTTCGCGACGCGCCGCTGACCCCCCGAGCCCGCGCCGAGCTGCGGGCCCTGGTGCCGGACCATGAGCTCGTCCCCTCCGGCCGCCGGGGCGGGATCCGGCTCGCCGTGGCGCTCCTGGCCACCGCCGTCGTCGTCCTCGGGATCGCGGTCGTCGTCCCGCTGCTCCGCGACGCCCCGGGCTCGTCGTCCGTGGCCGACTACCCGCACTACGCCACCACCGCCGAGCTCGAGGGCGTCGCGGACCTCATCGTCCGCGGCACCTTCACCGCGATCACCCCGGACGACTCCGCGGGCTACCCGCGCGCGATCGCGACCGTCGACGTCACCGCCTCCGCGAAAGGGCCGGTCGAGCCCGGGACCACCCTCGAGATCGCCTACACGAGCGCCGGCGCCGGCGAACGGACCGACCTCGAGGTGGGCGGCGAGTACGTCCTCCTGCTCGACGACCTCGCCGACCTGGAGGGCGACTGGCCACCCACACCCGTCAACGCGTCCCAGGGTTTCTACACGGTCGTCGACGGGCGGGCTGTACCGGGCCCCGACAACACGGTCCCCCTCGCCCCGGAGACCCTGGCGGCCCTCGGCCTGTCGTGAATCCCCTTGCGACCTGCGGGATCGAAGACCACTGTCGTCCCGTGACCATCCCCGCACGCCTCGCCCCGCTGCTCGCCGAGTACGACTTCGCCAGCGAGCGCCTCCTGCACCGCCTCACCGGACCGACCGTGGACAGCGGCGACGGTCTCCAGGTGGAGGTCCCGCCGCTCACCGACGCCGAGCTCCTCTGGGAACCGGTCCCGGGCGCCTGGACGATCCGCCGGCAGTCGGACGGACCCGGAGGCCTGGGCGCGACCCGGCTGGTCGGATCGGGCGAGTGGGGTCACGACGGCGGCCGCCCGCACCCCTGGCCGCCGCCGGTCACGTCGATCGGCTGGCGGATCAACCACGTGACCAAGACGCTGGCCGGCCGCGCGGACCACACCGACGGCACGCACACCCACACGGAGCAGGCAGACGAGCCGCAGGGCACCGCCACCGGCGCGATCGAGCACCTGACCGCGGCCCTCGCGGCGTGGCGCGCGACGCTCGTGGGGGCCGACGACGCCGCCCTCGACATGATCGGCTACAGCACGTACCCGAACGGGTCCGACGCCGAGGACGCCTTCCTCGACGTCGTCTGGTGGACCAACCAGGAGGTCGTCCACCACGGCGCCGAGATCGCCCTCCTGCGCGACCTGTACCTGCGACTAGCGTGATCGCATGAGCTTCTGGATCTGCGAGACGTGCGCGGTCGAGAGTGCCGAGCCGACCGCGGTGTGTGCCATCTGCGCAGACGAGCGCCAGTGGGTCCCCGCGTCCGGGCAGCGCTGGATCACCCTCCAGGACCTCCGCGAGCTGGGCTACCGCAGCCAGCTCGCCGAGCTCGAGAAGGACCTGTACGCGGTGACCAGCACGCCCGGGGCCGGCATCGCGCAGCAGTCCAAGCTGCTCCGCACGCCCGAGGGCAGCCTCCTGTGGGACCCGGTCGGCTTCTTCGACGAGGAGGTCGTCGCCCGGATCCTGCGCCTCGGGCCCGTCCGGGCGATCGCGGCGAGCCACCCGCACATGTTCGGCGTCCAGGTGGAGTGGAGCCGCGCTCTCGGCGGCCCGCCGGTGCTCGTGGCCGAGGCGGACGCGGGGTGGGTCGCCCGCCCCGACCCGGTCATCGAGACCTGGTCGGGCGAGCGCGAGATCCTGCCCGGCGTGACGCTCTCGCAGCCCGGTGGCCACTTCCCCGGCAGCGCGATCGTGCACTGGGCGGCCGGCGCGGGCGGCAGGGGCGTGGTGCTCAGCGGCGACACGGTCTTCGCCAACCCGGACCGGAAGTCGGTCGCGTTCATGCGCAGCTACCCGAACCACCTGCCGCTGTCCGGCGCCGTCGCGCGCCGGGTCGCCGACCACCTCGACGGCCTGGAGTTCGACCGCCTCTACGGCAACTTCGCCAACGTGATCGCGTCCGACGCCAAGGCGGTCGTCCGCCGCTCCGCGGAGCGCCACATCGGCTGGGTGAACGGCGACTTCGACCACCTCACGTGAGCAGCTCCTCGAGCCGGTCCACGAACGCCGCCTGAGCCTTCACCACCAGCCGCCGCGCCTCGTCGGGCGAGAACCACCCCGCCCGGTCGAGCTCGGGCACCAGCAGCGTCTTCCCCGACCGCGGCGGCCACGCGATCTCGACGAGGTTGCTGGCGATCGCGGACGCGTCCAGGTCCCCCTCGAGCGCCCACGCGGTCACCACCTTGCCGCCGCTCTGCTTCACGTCCCCGAGCGGGAGGGGGTCCGACGAGGGCGCCGGCGCCCCGAGCTCCTCCGCGAACTCCCGCAGCGCGGTCTCGAACGGGTCCTCGCCGGGCGAGGGCTCCCCCTTCGGGATCGTCCACGCGCCCTCGTCCTTGCGCGCCCAGAACGGTCCGCCCATGTGCCCGAGCAGCACCTCGAGCCCGGCAGTGCGCCGGAACAGCAGGATCCCGGCGCTCGTCCGGGGCGTCACAGCGACAGCCCCGCGAGGATCGCGTCGACAGTCTCCGCCGGCGTCTGGTCCGACGTGTCGAGCCAGAGCCCGATCCGCGGCGTCCCGTCACGCAGCCCGGCGTCGAGGTCCTCGACGGTCCACTCGCCGTACCCGGTCTTGCCTCGGCCGGCCTCGCGCGCTGCCACGGTCGACGGCGACGGCGCCAGCACGACCACCTGCGGCGCGTTCCGGAACATCGCCACCCACGAGGGCAGGTCGTCCCCGAGCGCGATGTCCTGGACGACTGCCGTGAATCCCGCGTCCGCGTACTCGTCGGCCACCATCGCCGACAGGCGGTACCGGAGTCGAAGCTGCGCCAGGGACTCCACCGACAGGTCGACCCCGACCTCCGCGCGTCCCGAGACGACCATCCGTCGGAACAGGTCGCCCCGCACGTGCGCGGACCGCGGCAGCCGCTCGGCCAGCAGCTGCGCCACGGTCGACTTCCCGGCGGCCATGATCCCGGTGACCAGGACCACGGTGCCGGTCACGTGCCCGCCACGGTCAGACGTCCTCGGGGTCGACCAGGAAGTCGGCCTCGTCGGCGATCTCCCCGCCGATCGCCCCGTGCACCGCCCGCGCCACCGCCTGCACCAGCGGGGCGGCCCGGGAGCGCGCCACGCGGTGCTCGAACGACGGCCGCTCGGCCTCGAGCTCCTCGATGAACGGCGGCTCCCAGTGCACGCGGTACGCCACGATGCCGTTCCGGGTCCACGGCAGGTCGCGCATCAGCGGCGGCAGGGTGGTCTCGACGCCCGCCTCCACGGAGAGCATCCCGTCGTGCCCAAGGTCGACGAGCACCCCGAACGCCTCGGGCACGGGTGGCACGGCCAGCATCAGCTCGTCGAACGCCGAGGCCTCGTCCATCAGGCGCTGCCGCTCGGCCTCGTCCTCGACCCCGTACCGCTGGAGCGCGGCGGACAGCCCGCGCCCACCGGCCTCGGCGACCCAGCCGGGCCGTCCGGTGGCGTCGCGCCCGACCCCGGGCAGCGGTCCGTCCCACGTCCCGGTCGCCTCGCTCAGCCGCGCCCGCGCCTGCACGGACTGGACCACGGCGAGCGCCTCGGCGGGCTCCAGCCAGGAGTCGGACAGGACGGTCAGGTCGATCGCGCTGTCCACGTCGGGCGTGAGGATCGTGCCGTGCTCCCCGATCCGCACGGAGCCGCCCAGCCGCCGAGCCGCGGCCACGAGCCACTGCAGGACGCGTTCCTCCTCGCGGATCGGCATGCCCTCGGGGAACGCGCGCTTGAGCCCGTCGCGGTCGCCACCGGGGTACGGCTTCTCGCCGCGCTCCCGCGGCGCCACCAGCACGTAGGCGAGCGTGGACGTGGTCGGCAGGCCGAGGCTGACCGCGTCCTCGGCCTCGACGCGGTACGGACCGGTCAGGGTGGACAGCCGGGCCAGCCGGAGCGTGCGGGCGGGGGTGGTCGACGACCCGACGGCGCGGATGCCGAGCGCCGCGGTCATCGGGCCCATGATCCCGCGGGGCTGCGGGACGACGTCCGCCTCCTCCCAGTGCGCCTGGGCGAAGCGGCTGATCGCCAGCACCTCGACCTCGTCGGCGCCCACGTCCTCCGGGAGCCCGAGGAGGTGGCGGCTGCGCAGCTCGGGGTCAGCGGCCTGGATGCGAGGCGGGCTCGCCATGGCTCAGACGTCCGTCCGGTGGAAGTTCTGCCACGAGCGCGACGCCGTCGGCCCGCGCTGGCCCTGGTACCGCGAGCCGTACTCCGAGGACCCGTACGGGTGCTCGGACGCCGACGACAGCCGGAAGAAGCACATCTGGCCGATCTTCATGCCGGGCCACAGCAGGATCGGCAGCGTGGCCACGTTGGACAGCTCCAGGGTGACGTGCCCGGAGAACCCGGGGTCGATGAACCCCGCGGTCGAGTGCGTGAGCAGGCCGAGCCGGCCCAGCGACGACTTCCCCTCGAGCCGCGCGGCGATGTCGTCGGGCAGCGTCACGGCCTCGTACGTCGACCCGAGGACGAACTCGCCGGGGTGCAGGACGAACGACTCGCCCGCCCCGACCTCGACCAGCCGCGTGAGCTCGGGCTGGTCGGCCGCGGGGTCGATGAACGGGTACTTGTGGTTGTCGAAGAGCCGGAAGTACCGGTCCAGGCGCACGTCGATGCTCGAGGGCTGGAGCATGGCGGGCTCGTAGGGGTCGAGGGCCACGCGGCCCGACTCGAGCTCGGCCTTGATGTCGCGGTCGGAGAGCAGCACGGAGACACGGTAGTCCGGTTCGCGCCGGGCTCAGGGCAGGTCCGGTCRGTGGACCGGGGGCACGATCGCGGGTGCTCCGCGGGGGATCTTCTCCTTGTGGACCCCGTGGCCTGTTCCACCATCGGATGCGGGCGGCTATGCTCCTGTCCGGGAGATGCGTGGGAGCGCTCTCGCACACTGATATCGCGCCGGAAGCACGACGCACCACCCGCACTGGTGCGGGGGGAGGTCGGGGAGCCGCAGGCGCCACTGCCGAGCACTCGAGGGGCAAGTCCATGCGGTACGGCCATTTTGACGACGAGGCACGCGAGTACGTCATCGAGACGCCTCACACGCCCTATCCGTGGATCAACTACCTGGGCTCCGAGCAGTTCTTCTCGCTGATCTCGCACCAGTCCGGCGGGTACTCGTTCTACCGCGACGCCAAGATGCGCCGCCTGACGCGGTACCGCTACAACAACATCCCCGCGGACGCGGGCGGCCGGTACTTCTACGTGAACGACGGCGGCGACGTGTGGACCCCGTCGTGGCTGCCGGTCAAGGCGGACCTGGACCACTTCGAGACGCGCCACGGCCTCGGCTACACGCGCATCACGGGTGAGCGCGGCGGGATCTCGGTCGAGACCCTGTTCTTCGTGCCCATCGGCGAGACCGCCGAGATCCAGAAGGTCACGGTCACCAACACCTCGGACGTCGAGAAGTCGATCAGCCTCTTCTCGTTCGTCGAGTTCTGCCTCTGGAACGCGCAGGACGACCAGACCAACTACCAGCGCAACCTGTCGATCGGCGAGGTCGAGGTCGAGCAGGACGGGCCGTACGGGTCCGCCGTGTTCCACAAGACCGAGTACCGCGAGCGCCGCGACCACTACGCCGTCTACGGCGTGAACACGCGGGCCGACGGCTTCGACACCGACCGCGACACGTTCGTCGGCGCCTACAACGGCCTCGGCGAGGCCGCCGTCCCGCGCTCCGGGACGTCCACCGGTTCGGTGGCGTCCGGCTGGTACCCGATCGGCTCGCACCATGTGGACATCACCCTGGAGCCGGGCGAGTCCCGCGCGCTGACCTACGTCCTGGGGTACATCGAGAACCCCGACGAGGAGAAGTGGGCCGACGACGCCCACCAGGTCATCAACAAGGAGCGCGCGCACGCGCTGCTGGGCCGGTTCGCCACGACCGAGCAGACCGACGCCGCCTTCGAGCAGCTGCGCGCGCACTGGACCGGCCTGCTGTCCACCTACTCGGTGAAGTCGGACGACGAGAAGCTGGACCGGATGGTCAACATCTGGAACCAGTACCAGTGCATGGTCACGTTCAACATGTCGCGCTCGGCGTCGTTCTTCGAGACCGGGATCGGCCGCGGGATGGGCTTCCGCGACTCCAACCAGGACTTGCTGGGATTCGTGCACCTCATCCCCGAGCGTGCCCGCGAGCGCATCATCGACATCGCGTCCACGCAGTTCGAGGACGGCTCGGCGTACCACCAGTACCAGCCGCTGACGAAGCGCGGGAACAACGACATCGGGTCCGGCTTCAACGACGACCCGCTGTGGCTCATCGCCGGCGTGGCCGCGTACATCAAGGAGACCGGCGACGTCGCGATCCTCGACGAGCCCGTGCCGTTCGACAACGCGCCCGGGTCCGAGGTGCCCCTCTTCGAGCACCTGGTCCGCTCGTTCCAGTTCACGGTCGACAACCGCGGCCCGCACGGCCTGCCGCTCATCGGCCGCGCGGACTGGAACGACTGCCTGAACCTCAACTGCTTCTCGACGACCCCGGGCGAGTCGTTCCAGACGACGGAGAACCAGGCCGGCGGCCACGCGGAGTCGGTGTTCATCGCCGCGCAGTTCGTGCTCTACGGCGCGGAGTTCGCCGAGCTGGCCTCGCGTCGCGGACTGACCGAGGTCGCCGCGCAGGCCCGCAAGGTGGTCGACGAGGTCCGCGAGGCGGTGCTCGAGCACGGCTGGGACGGCGAGTGGTTCCTGCGCGCGTACGACTTCTACGGCAACCCCGTGGGCACCGACGCCAAGCCCGAGGGCAAGATCTGGATCGAGCCGCAGGGCTTCGCGGTCATGGCCGGCATCGGTGTCGACGGCCTTGAGAAGACCTCCCCCGCCATCAAGGCGCTCGACTCCGTCGGCGAGATGCTGGGCACCCCGCACGGCCTGGTGCTCCAGTACCCGGCGTACACGACCTACCAGATCGAGCTCGGCGAGGTCTCCACCTACCCGCCCGGGTACAAGGAGAACGGTGGCATCTTCTGCCACAACAACCCCTGGGTGATCATCGGCGAGACCGTGGTGGGCCGCGGCGCCAAGGCGTTCGACTACTACAAGCGGATCACCCCGGCGTACCGCGAGGACATCTCCGACGTCCACAAGCTCGAGCCGTACGTGTACGCGCAGATGATCGCGGGCAAGCAGGCGTCCCGTGCGGGCGAGGCCAAGAACTCCTGGCTGACCGGCACCGCCGCCTGGAACTTCGTCGCGGTGTCGCAGTACCTGCTGGGCGTGCGCCCCGACTACGACGGTCTCGTCGTGGACCCGCAGATCGGCCCGGACGTCCCCTCGTTCACCGTCACGCGCGTCGCCCGCGGCGCCACGTACGAGATCCACGTGACGAACTCCGGCGTCGAGGGTGCCCGCGGCACCCTGACGGTCGACGGCACCCTGGTCGAGGGCAACCTCGTCCCGTACGCCGCCGAGGGCTCGGTCGTCCGCGTCGAGGTCACCGTCTGACCCCGCGGGGGGACTGACGGGTGCTGTGATGACGGCTGTCCAGGAGATCGAAGCGCTTGCGCCCACCGTCGAGTCGTCGCGGACGGTCACCCTCCGCAACGACTCGTGGGAGCTGGACGTGCTGCCCGCGACGGGGGCGTCCCTCGCGGGAGGGCGCATCCGCACATCCGACGGGGTCTGGCGCGACCTCCTGCGACCGACCCGGCGGACGGCGCTGGGCGAGCCCGAGAAGTGCTCGAGCTTCCCGATGGTCCCGTGGTCCAACCGCATCCGCGACGGGGTGCTGCCGTTCGGCGACCGCACCTGGCAGCTCCAGCGCAACGGCGCCGACGGCACGGCCATCCACGGCGCCGCCCGGCACTCCGCGTGGACGGTGACGGACCGGACCGAGACGCGGGTGGTCCTCGAGCTCGACACCACCGGCCTGGTCGGCGTGAACTTCCCGTGGCAGTTCCGCGCGCAGATCACCTACGCACTGGCCGGCGACCGCCTGGTCGTGGGGACCTCGGTGCGCAACGTCGACCGCGAGCCGTTCCCGGCCGGGTTCGGCCACCACCCGTACTTCCAGCGCACGTTGTCCCCGGTCGGCACCTCGGCGCCCCCGACGCCCGGGCAGCCCGTCCTCGAGGTGCCGGCGCAGAAGGGCTACTCGCTGGTCAACGCCCTCGCGTCGGGCCCGGCCGGTGCCGTGCCGCAGCGCGCGGACTTCCGGGTGGCCCGCCCGCTGACCTCGACGTTCGTCGACGACGTGCTCACCGCGTGGGAGCCCGGCGCGCCCGTGCGGATCAGCTACGAGGACCTCGGCGTGAGCGTCGACCTGCACGCCGACCCCGTCTACGCCCACCTGGTCCTGTACGCCCCCCGCAAGCGGCCGTACTTCGCGGTGGAGCCGGTGACCAACGTGAACAACGGGTTCTCGCTGCACGCCGCGGGCGTGCCGGGCACCGGCGTCTTCGTCCTGGAGCCCGGTGAGGAGCGCTGCGGGGCGTTCACCATGACGCTGCGAAGCTGACGCTCACGCGGCCGGCGTCGCGGCCCGGAACGCGCTGACGGCGGCCTCGACCGTCGGGAAGATGTGCGTGTTGTCGAACCCCTCGAGCGTGCCGTAGCGGCGGAGGCCGGCGAGCAGGGAGGGGTCGGCGGCCGCGATCGCGAACACCCCGCCCTGCGCGTGCACCGCGGTGATCAGGCCGGCCAGGGCCAGGCTGGCGGAGTAGTCGACGTCCGTCAGCGACGAGCAGTCGAGCACCAGCCACCGGACCCGGCTCGGGGCGCCCGCCATGAGCGCCTGGACGTCGTCGGAGAACCGGTTGGCGTTGGCGTAGAACAGCTCGGCGTCGTACCGGAAGACGAGCAGCCCCGGCAGGCTCTCCGCGCCCGGCACAGCCGGCACGTAGGTGGGGGAACCGTCCTTGCTCACGCCCACCAGGAACCCCTCCGGCGAGTACGCCCGGCGGATGATCTCGAGGATCGAGAGCACCACGGCGAGCACGATGCCCTCCTGCACGCCGACCGAGAACACCACGACCGCGGTGAGCAGCGCGATCACGAACTCGCTGACACGTGCCGCCCTGATCCGGCGCAGTCCCTGGACGTCGATGAGCCCGATCCCGATGAGGAAGACGATCGCCGCGAGGACCGCGGTGGGCATGTCGGTGAGCAGCCCCGTGAGGAACAGGACCACGGCCAGCGCGACGAGCGCCATCGCGATGTTGGCCACCTGGGTGCGGCCGTGCTGCTCGTCGAGGATCTGCGTCTTGGTAGGGCTCCCGTTGACGACGAACGTTCCGGTGAGCCCGGCCGCGAGGTTTGCCGCGCTCAGCCCGACGATGTCGCGGTTCACGTCGACCCGCTCGCTGTGCTTCATGGCGAAGCTGCGCGACGTCGCGGCACTCTGGGCGATGATCAGGACGAAGCACGAGAACGCGATCCCGAGGACCTTGGGCACGTCGCCCCAGTCGATGCCGGCCGGCAGCCCGATCGGCGGGAACCCGCCCTGCACCGCGCCGATCACGCCGACCCCGTGGGAGGCGGCGTCGAGGCTCGCGGAGATGACGATCGACGCGATCACGGCGATCACCGCGCCGGGCACCCGGGGGGCGAGGCGCTTGCAGCCGACGATGATGACGATCGTGCCGACCGCGAACCCGACGGTCCACAGGTTGGCGTCACCGACGTGCGTGATCAGGTGCCACTGCTGCTGGAACCAGCTGCCGGACCCCTTCGGGATGCCGAGCATGTCCGGCAGCTGCCCGGCGAACACCTGGATCCCCACGCCGGTGAGGAACCCGACGAGCACCGCGGAGCTGAGGAAGTCACCGAGGAAGCCCAGCCGCAGCAGCCGGGCGACGACGAGCAGCACGCCGCACACCAGCGCGACCAGGCTCGTCCACGCGAGCCACTCCGCCGAGCTCGGTTCCAGGCCGGCGATCCCCACCCCGGCCAGCCCGGCGGCCAGGACCGCCGCCGTCGCGGAGTCGGCGCCGACCRCCAGGAGCCGCGACGAGCCGAGCAGGGCGAACACGATCGTCGGGAAGATGAGGGTGTAGATCCCGGTGACCACGGGCGTCTGCGAGATCGCCGTGTACCCCATCGTCTCCGGGATGGCGACGGCGGCGAGCGTCACCCCCGCGACGATGTCCGGGGCCAACCACGAGCGCCGGTAGCCGCGGAGCGCTGCGGGGAGCATCGAGCGCTGCGCAGCCATCGCCCACCTCCAGACGTGCGGCCCGGACGCGGTCCAGTCTGTCGGATGTCGGGTTTGTGCACGCGGAGTTCGCCGCGACGATCCGGCCGGGTATGCTCTCTGCCGGACCGATCCTGTCGGTCGCGCGGGTGTAGTTCAGTGGCAGAACTTCAGCTTCCCAAGCTGATAGCGCGAGTTCGATTCTCGTCACCCGCTCCAGATCGACCACCTCCCCCTTCCCCTGCGCACGCGCGTACGCGACCCTTGACAAGTTTTTTCGTCAAGAGCATCGTGGTTCCCATGCAGGACGTCGAGGTCATCGAGAGCGCGGAGGCAGCCGCCGCCGCGCTGGATCCGGTCCGGGCCCGGCTGCTCAGCGAGCTGGCCGTCCCGGCCTCCGCCGCCGGGCTCGCCGCCCGGGTCGGCATCCCCCGCCAGAAGGTCAACTACTACCTCAAGACGCTCGAGGCGCACGGCCTCGTGGAGCTGTCCGAGGAACGCCGGCACGGAGGCATCACCGAGCGGGTGCTGCAGGCGTCGGCGGCGTCGTACGTCGTGTCGCCGGCGGCCGTCAGCGCGTCCGCAGCCGACCCAGGCGCCAACGCCGACCACCTCTCGGCGGGCTACCTCGTCGCGCTGGCCGGCCGGCTGGTGCGCGAGGTCGGCGCCCTGGCCCGCCGGGCCGGCGCGTCCGGCACGCGACTGCCCACGCTGACCATCGACACGCAGATCGGGTTCCGGTCGGCCGCCGACCGGGCTGCCTTCGCGGACGACCTGACCGCCGCGGTGCTCGACCTGGCCGCGCGCTACCACCACGACGACGGGCGCCTGCACCGGCTCGTCGTCGCCGCCCACCCCGTTCCTGAGGAGGAGACATGAGCACGATCACGAACGTCCCGTACCGCCTGGAGTTCAGCGTCGAGGTCCCCGGCACCCCCGAGCAGGTCTGGGACGCCATCGCCACCGCCAAGGGCATGAGCGCGTGGTTCGGGCCGACCGAGCTGGAGGAGCGCGAGGGCGGCTCCCTGCGCTTCGTCATGGGCCCCGAGATGGACTCGACCGGCCGGGTCACCGGCTGGGACCCGCCGCGACGGATCGAGTACGAGGAGGACTGGGCCGCCCTGATGGGCAAGGACCCGGATTCCCTCAGCCCGCTGACGTCCGAGTTCGTGGTCGAGGCGAAGTCCGGCGGCACCTGCGTCGTGCGCGTCACCAGCAGCGGCTTCGGCATCGGCGCGGACTGGGAGCAGGAGTGGTGGGACACGCTCGCCCCCGGCTGGATGCCGTTCTTCGACAACCTGCGCCTCTACCTGGCGCACTTCCCGGGCCAGGAGGCCACCCACCTGGAGGCCGCGGCCACCCACCCCGGAGACCCGGATGCCCTCTGGTCGACAATGCGCACCGCGCTGGGGCTGGGCGACGAGGGCGCGACGGTCGACGTGCGCGGGGCCACCGGCACGGTCGAGCGGGCCGGCGAGCGACAGACGCTGATCCGGCTGACTGCGCCGGTGCCCGGGATGCTCAGCGTCTACTCGTGGGGCATGGGCGACGGCACTCCCCGGGGTCACCCGCTCCGTCGGTCGGCGGTACCGCAGCTCAGTACGTGAACGCCGCCAGCTCCGCACGCAGGTCGCCGGACAGCCGCGCGAGCTCGTCCACGGAGGCACCCATCTGCACCAGCGTCTGGGACGACGACGCCGCACCCGACGCCACACCGGAGATGTTGACGGCGATCTCCCCCGACCCGGTGGCGGCCTCCGCGACCGAGCGGGACATCTCCTTGGTGGTCGCGGTCTGCTCCTCGACCGCGGCGGCGATCGTCGTCTGGTAGTCGTTGATCGACGCGATGATCGCGGAGATCTCCCCGATCGCGTCGACCGCACCCCCGGTGTCGGCCTGGATCGCCTCGACCTGGCGGGTGATCTCCTCGGTCGCCTGGGCGGTCTCCCGCGCGAGCTCCTTGACCTCACCGGCGACGACGGCGAACCCCTTGCCCGACTCCCCGGCCCGAGCGGCCTCGATGGTCGCGTTGAGGGCCAGCAGGTTGGTCTGCTCCGCGATCGACGCGATCGCTTTGACCACGTTGCCGATCTCCTGCGAGCTGGTGCCGAGCTTGCCGACCGTCGCATTGGTGCTCGCGACGACGCCCGTGGCGCGCTCCGCGACCCGGGCGGCATCGTTGGCGTTCTGCGCGATCTCGCGGATGGAGGCGTCCATCTGCTCCGCACCCGCCGCCACCGTCTGCACGTTCCGGGACACCTGCTCCGAGGCGGCGGCCACGACGCCGGCCTGGACGCTCGTCTCCTCCGACCCCGCTGCGACCTCTCCGTTGGCCGCGGACAGCTCCTCGGCAGCGGCTGCCACGGTGTGCGACATCTCGATGACCTTGGAGATCACCGCCCGCAGGGCGGTCTGGGCG